>JBDUAP010000038.1:0-11982 GCA_040004585.1 Sporichthyaceae bacterium | reverse complement strand
ACCGCGAGGTAGTTCTGCGGTGCTGCCACGTCGGTGCCTCTCGTTGTGGTCTTCGCCTGGCCGTACCCGGAACCCTCACCCTCAAGTTGAGCCTTATAGTTATGTCAACTTCGAGGTTGAGCAGGACGGTAGGTCGCGACCGGACCCGATTCAACGACCGCCGGGTCGGGCCCGCGTGCCGGGCGTGTCGCGGTCACTGTTGGCGGGTGGTCGGCGCGTCCGGGGCGCTGACGTCGTAAACCCGGGCCCGTCGCGACATCAGCGCCGTCAGCACCTCGGCCTTGCGCTCCCCCCGCTCGGGGCTTCCCCACATGACCGTGCGGTTGCGCGTGAGCGTCAACGTCACTTGCTCCGGCGAGGCGGCGCGCACCTCGAGCAGCTGGCGGCGCACCGGTTCCGGGACCGACACGAGCACGGCCAGCGCCGCGCGGAACGCTCGCTCCCCCGCTGCCGCCGGCGCGGTCACGAGCGGCAGACCGTTCGGTCGCTTGCGCACCGTGTCGAACGCGACTCCGGTCGAGTCGACGAGGAGGTACGACGTGCCGCTGCGCTGCACTGCGGCAGGGGCCCTCTCGTGCACGACGATCCGCACCGACCGCGGCCACTGCCGCGAGACCGAGACAGCTCGGACCTCGACCAGGGCACCGACCCGGCGAGCGACCGCGTCGGTGTCCACCCGGGCCAACGGCGTCGTCGGCGCGACGTCGGCCGCGGCCAGCACCGCTGCGGGCGTCACCCGGGACGCACCGGTCACCTGCACCGACCGGACGGAGAGCAGCGATGACGCGAGCAGGACCCAGCCGGCCGCGCCGACCAGTGCGAGCACCAGACCGAGGACGACCAGGGTTCTCAGCCGAGACCAGCGCCGGGCCCAGATCCGGCGGGCGAAGCGGCGGCCGGAGGTAGCCGACACGCTCATGACTCGGAACCAGTCGCCCCGGCGGGACCCGCGAGCAGGGCGAGTACCTCCGGGCCGATCATCGTGACGTCGCCCGCGCCGAGGGTGATGACGACGTCCCCCGGGCGCGCACGGGAGACCAGCTGCGCAGCCACTGCCGACCAGGACGGCTCGAACAGCACGTGGTTGCGGTCCAGCGGCACCGCGGCAGCGACACTCGCACCTGTCACTCCCGGCATCGGGTCCTCCCGGGCGGCGAACACTTCCATCACGATGACGTCGTCGGCCAGCCCGAGGGCCTCCCCGAACTCCGTCGCGAACGCCTTGGTGCGGCTGTAGAGATGCGGCTGGAACACCGCCACCACCCGACCGGGCGACGCCACCGCCCGGGCTGCGGTCAGATCGGCCCGCACCTCGGTCGGATGGTGCGCGTAGCTGTCGTAGACGCGGACGTCACCCACGACACCTTTGAGCTCGAAACGTCGTCGGGTGCCGCTGAACGCCTCGATTCCGGCGCGAAGTCCGTCGACCGGGTAGCCGAGCTCGAGGCCGGCCGCCATCGCCGCGGCGGCGTTCAGGGCGTTGTGCCGACCGGGGATCTGCAGGGTAACGAGACCGAGCCGGCGGCCGCGGGCGACGAGCTGGAACGTCGAGGTGCCACCCGTCATCGACAGGTCCGCGACCCGCACGTCGGCGTCCTCGCTCTCGCCGTAGGTATGCACCGCAATGCCCCGGTCCCGGGCCGATCCGGCGAGTCGCCGCGCGCCATCGTCGTCCGCGCAGACCACCAGGAAACCGGTGGGCGCCACGCGCTTGCTGAACGCGACGAACGCCTCCTCGACTGCCTCCGCAGTTCCGTAGTGGTCGAGGTGGTCCGGCTCGACGTTGGTCACGATGGCGGCGAACGGCTCGTAGATCAGGAACGAACCGTCGCTCTCATCCGCCTCGGCGACGAACGTGTCACCCGATCCGTTGTGCGCGTTGGCCCCTGACTCGTTGAGGTGCCCACCGATCGCGAACGAAGGATCGGCGCCGCAGTGCTGCAGCGCGACCGTCAGCAACGACGTCGTCGTCGTCTTGCCGTGCGTGCCGGCGACCGCCACGGCGCGCCGCGCCGCCATCACCGAGGCAAGGGCAGCGGCGCGCGGCAGCACGCGCAGCCCCTGCTCCTGCGCAGCGACCAGCTCGGGGTTGGTGGCGCGGATCGCGCTAGAGACAACGACCGTCTCGGCCCCGCCGAGGTGGGCGGGGTCGTGGCCGACATGGATCGTCGCGCCGAGAGCGCGGAGTGCGGTGAGGGCGACCGAGTCCTTGGCGTCACTGCCGGACACCACTGCGCCACGGGCCAACAGGATGCGAGCGATCCCGGACATGCCGGCGCCACCGATGCCGACGAAGTGCACCTGGCCGAGGTCTTCGGCTGGCACGGTGTGCGCCGGCGCGGGAACGGCACTCACGACCGTGCGGCTCCCTTCGACGACGACGCCGCGGCGAGCACCAGATCGGCCAAGCGTTCGTCGGCGTCGCGCCGGCCGAACCGCGCCGCGGCGGCTCCCATCGTCGCCAACCGATCGGGGTCGGCCAGCAGGGGGGTCAGCGTGTCGCGCACCCAGGCCGGGGAGCAGGCCTCATCGGTGACCATCAGCCCGCCACCAGCGGCCACGACCGGACGAGCGATCAGCTCCTGCTCCCCGTTGCCGATCGGCAGCGGCACGTAGACCGCGGGCAGCCCGACCGCAGCCATCTCGCTGACCGTGTTGGCCCCGGCCCGGCACAGCGCAAGGTCGGCGGCCGCATAGGCCAGGTCCATCCGGTCCAGGTAGGGAAGGACGACGTACGGCGGCGCGCCCGGCTCGGTCGCGACCTCGACGATGTTGTTGGGCCCGCAGGCATGCAGCACCTGTATCCCTGCTGCGGCAAGAGCCGACGACGCACCCGCTGCGGCCTCGTTGAGCCGTCGGGCACCCTGCGACCCGCCGGTGACGAGCAGCGTGGGTCGCACCTCGTCGAGCCCGTAGGCCGCGCGCGCCTGCGGCCGCCGGGCGGTCCGGTCCAGGGTGGCGATGGACCGCCGGATCGGCAGCCCGACGTACTGGCCGTGGGTGATGGGAGTCCCCGGGAAGCTGGTCGCGACGTAGCGGGTCAGCCGCGCACCGAGGCGGTTCGCCCAGCCGGGTCGCGGGTTGGCCTCGTGCACGACGATCGGCACCCCGAGTCTGCGGGCGGCAAGGTAGGCCGGACCGGCCACGTAACCGCCGAAGCCGACGAGAACGTCCGCCCGGTGCTCGCGCAGCACGTCCGCGGCCGCGCCCACCGCCGCTCGCAGCCGGCCCGGCGTGCGCCACAGGTCGGGGCCTGGGCGGCGCGGGATCGGCACCGGCGGGATCAGCGCGAGCTCGTAGCCACGCGCCGGCACCAGCAGGTTCTCCAGGCCGCGCGCGGTGCCGATCGCGGTGATGCCAATCGACCCGTCGCGGCGGCGCAGCGCATCGGCCAGGGCGAGGGCCGGCTCGATATGGCCGGCGGACCCTCCCCCGGCGATCACGACCTGCACGTCTACCTCCGGCGGGGTTGCCTGGCGAAGGACAGCAGCATGCCCAGCCCCAGCATGGTGGGCACGAGGGCGGAGCCGCCGTAGGACACCAGCGGGAGGGGCACACCGGTGATCGGCAGGATCCCGAGCACTGCTCCGATGTTGACCAGCGCCTGCACAAGGATCCAGGCCGTCACCCCGGCGGACGCCAGCCGGACGAACGGGTCGGTCGTGTGAACAGCCACCCGCAGGCCGGCGTAGCCGATCACCCCGAACAGCCCCAGAACTGCCAGAGTGCCGACCAGACCCAGCTCCTCACCGATGATCGCGAAGATGAAGTCGGTGTGCGCCTCGGGCAACAGCCCCCACTTCTCCTTCGAGCCGCCGAGCCCCGCGCCCCACCAGCCACCGGAGGCCAGCGCGAACTTGCCGTGCAGCGCCTGCCATCCCCCGTCGAGCGGATCCACGGTCGGGTTCAACCAGGTCGTGATGCGATCCAGGCGCTCGGCCTTGGTCTGCACCATCACCGCGACGACGAGCAGCACGGGGGTGCCGACCCCGAGGAACAGCCGCAGCGGGCTGCCGGCGACATAGAACAGCGCGCACAGGATCGCGATCAGGATGACGGCGGTGCCGAGGTCACCGCCGAGCAGGACGAGCATCACCACGAAGGCGCCGACCGGTGCTAGCGGCACCAGCAGGTGCTTCCACTGTGCGAGCAGTCGCTGCTTGCGGGTCAGCAGGTCCGCTGCCCAGATCACCAGCGCGAGCTTGGCCAGCTCGGACGGCTGGATCCGGAACGGCCCACCGAAGTCGATCCAGTTGCGGTTGCCGTGCACCTCGGTCCCGGCCACGGCGACGAGGCACAGCAGTGCAACCGCGGCGATCAGGCCGACGTACGCCGACGCGCGCCACACCCGCACCGGCAGCCGTGACGCGACCACCATGAGCGGCAGACCGATCGCGACCCACATCGCCTGCTTTGCGACGATGGCGTACGACGAGCCGAGTGACCGGTACGCCGCAACACTGGACGCGGAGAACACCATCACCAGACCGAGCACGAGCAGCAGCAGGGTGGCGCCGAGCAACAAGTAGTAAGGGGTCGCGGCGCGATGCAGCAGCGTCTCGTCGGCCGGGGCGCGACCTGGGCCGGTGCGCTGTGCGGGCACTGCTGCATTGCGACCGGCGTGACCGGCGCGGCCAGCGACCCGGGTGCCGCCGGGTGGGGACAGTCCGGTCATGGCGTCAGGCGCCGAACGGCATCGGCGAACGCGTCGCCACGCTCGCCGTAGTTGGTGAACATGTCCATCGAGGCGCAGGCCGGCGCGAGCAGCACAGTGTCACCGGGGCGCGCGAGGCCCCGGGCGGCGCGCACGACGTCGTCCATGGCTCCAGTGTCGGTCGCAGAGACGTCGACCACGGGGACCTCGGGCGCGTGTCGCGCGAGTGCGTGGGCAATCACGGCTCGGTCCCGTCCAAGCAGGACGACTCCGCGCAGCCGGTCGGAGGCGCCTGCCACCAGATCGTCGAACTCGGCACCCTTCGCGAGACCGCCGGCGATCCACACCACGGGCCGGAAGGCGGCGAGCGACGCGGCCGCGGCGTGCGCATTGGTCGCCTTTGAGTCGTCGACGTAGTCGACACCGTCGATCGAGGAGACGCGTGCGATGCGGTGCGGGTCCGGACGGAACGCGCGCAGCCCCGCCAGCACGGCATCCGGTGCGATCCCGACCGTGCGCGCCAGCGCGGCCGCGGCCAGGGCGTTGGCGACGTTGTGCGGAGCCGGTGGCTGCACTGCCTCGATCGGTGCGAGCTCGACGACCGCCCCGTCGTGGCCGCGTTCGACGAGGGCATCGGCCAGGACGCCGACCTGCCCCGGCGCCGGCTCGGTCAGCGTGAACGAAAGTGGTGCCGGCCGACCGTCGTGCCGGTCCGCGGCCAGCCTGCGGGTCGCGTCGTCGTCGGCGTTGAAGACCGCGACCGTGCCGGGCGCCCAGATCTTCGCCTTGTCCGACTCGTAGGCCTCCTCCGACCCGTGCCAGTCGAGGTGGTCGGGTGCGAGGTTGAGAATCGCCCCCGCGTGACAGGCGACGGTAGAGGTCCAGTGCAGTTGATAGCTGGAGAGCTCGACGGCGAACACGTCGTACGCCGCCTCGGCGAGCACCGCATCGAGCAGGGGCAGCCCGACGTTGCCGCACGCGACGGCACGGTGGCCCGCGGTCGACAGCATCGACGTCAGCATCCGCACCGTCGTGGTCTTGCCGTTGGTGCCGGTGACGCCGAGCCACGGCACCGCTGGGTCGCGTAGCCGCCAGGCCAGCTCCACCTCGCCCCACACGGGCACGCCACGTGCGGCGGCCTGCGCGAACAGAGGGTGGTTCGGCCGCCAGCCCGGGGAGGTGACGACCAGCTCGGCGTCCGGTGGCAGGACCTTGTCGTTACCGTGCTTGGCGTCTACCGCCGTGACGTGAGCTCCGCGCTGCTCGAGGACACGTTGCGCCGCAACCCCGGACAGGCCCAGGCCGGCGACGCAGACGTGCACCCCGACCCAGGCGTCCTCGGCGCGGGTATCGTCGAGCCATCCTGGTGAAACCGCGGTCATGTTGCGGAGCCGGTGACCCACTCCGCGTAGAACACGCCGAGGCCAAACGCGACCAGCAGTCCGGCGATGATCCAGAAGCGGATGACGATGGTCACCTCGCCCCAGCCCACCAGCTCGAAGTGGTGTTGGAGCGGAGCCATCCGGAAGATGCGCCGGCCGGTCAGCTTGAAGAAGCCAACCTGGACGATCACCGACAGCGCGATCACGACGAACAGCCCGCCGATGAGCACCAGCAACAGCTGCGTGCGTGTAGTCAGCGCGAGCCCCGCGAGGGCACCACCGAGGGCGAGTGAACCGGTGTCACCCATGAAGATCTTTGCTGGCGACGCGTTCCACCACAGGAAGCCGAAGCAGGCGCCCATGACCGCGGCCGCGACTACGGCGAGGTCCAGCGGGTCGCGGACCTCGTAGCACCTCGGGGTCAGGCTCGTCTGGCAGTTGTTGCCGAACTGCCAGATGCCGATGAGGATGTAGGAGGCGAACACCATCACCGACGTGCCGGTCGCCAGCCCATCAAGGCCGTCAGTGAGGTTCACGCCGTTGGACGTGCCGGCGATCATCACGTAGGCCCACACCACGAACAGCACCCCACCGAGGACGAGCCCCGTGTCCCGGATGAACGAGACATCGGTGGAGGCCGGGGTGTAGCCGGCCCGGTCCGGGAAGTTCAGGGCGAGGATCGCGAACGTCACCGCGACCACCATCTGGCCGACGAGCTTCGCCCACGCACGCAGCCCGAGGCTGCGCTGCTTGGCCACCTTGATGTAGTCGTCGACGAAGCCGACCAGCCCCAGCCCGGTCATGAGGAACAGCACGAGCAGCCCCGAGACGGTGACCGGTCGCAAGGTGACCAGGTGCGCAACGCCGTAGCCGAGCAGCGTGCCGAGAATGATCACAGCACCACCCATCGTCGGGGTGCCGCGCTTGGTGTGGTGCGAAGTCGGGCCGTCGTCGCGGATCAGCTGTCCATAGCCCTGCCGGACGAGCAGCCGGATCGCGACCGGCGTGCCGAAGAGCGAGAACATCAACGCCATCGTGGCGGCGAGCAGCACCTGTCTCATGCCGGCGCACCTGCTTCGAGCAGTCCCAGCGCCACCCGCTCGAGGCCCACTGCCCGCGATGCCTTCACCAGGACGACGTCGCCTGGACGCACCTGGTCGCGCAGCAACGCGAGGGCCTCGTCGACGTCGGACACGAAGTCGGGCTCCTCTCCGAGGTACGTCGTGCTGGCCACCGCGGTCTCCTTGGCCGCGTCGGAGATGCCGCGGGCACCATCGCCCACTGCGACGACACGGTTGAGCCCGAGGCGCACCGCCAGTGTGCCGACCCTCGCGTGCTCCGTCGCCGACGCCGCGCCGAGCTCGCGCATCTCGCCCAAGACGGCCCAGCTCCGCCGGCCGCCGGACATGGCCGCAACGGTCTCCAGCGCCGCCTGCACCGACTCCGGGTTCGCGTTGTAGGCGTCGTTGACGACCGTGACACCGTCGGCGCGCTCGACCACCTCCATCCGCCACCGGCTGCGGGGCGTCGCGTCGCCCAGCGCGCGAGCCACATCGTCCACTGGGATCCTCAGCACGCGCGCAACGGCTGCGGCGGCCAGCGCGTTCGAGACGTGGTGCAGACCGTGCAGCCGTAACTGCACCCGGTGGGCACCGGACGGTGTCAGCAGGTCGAACGCGGCCCGGCCCTGGTCGTCCATCTCAACGCTCTGGGCCCGAACGTCGGCGGCCGAGGAGGCACCGAACGTCAGCACTGTCACGGAGGTGGCCGTTGCCATCGCCCGCACGAGCGGGTCGTCGGCGTTCAGCACGGCAACGCCGTCGGACGGGAGGGCCTCGACCAGCTCGCGCTTGGCGACCGCGGTCGCCTCGCGGCTGCCGAACTCCCCCGCGTGTGCGGTCCCGATGTTCAAGACGACACCGATCCGAGGTGGCGCGACCTCGCACAGGTAGGAGATGTGGCCCGCACCACGGGCCCCCATCTCGACGACCAGATGTCTGGTGGCGGGGTCCGCGGCCAGGACCGTGAGCGGCACGCCGATCTCGTTGTTGTAAGACCCGACGGCGGCTACGGTCGGGCCTGCAGTCTCGAGCACTGCTGCCAGCAGGTCCTTGGTGCTCGTCTTGCCGCTGGAGCCGGTGACCGCCACCACCGTGACGTCGCCGAGCCGGTCGAGCACCGCCCGAGCGAGCCGCGCCAGGCCGGCCACCGGGTCGTCGGCGACGATTGTCGGACCACCCAGCGATCGGGCCGCGAGAACGGCGATCGCGCCGGACCGGACCGCGGCGGCGGCGTGCTCGTGTCCGTCCGCGTGCTCACCCTTGATCGCGACGAACAGCGACCCCGGCACGGCGAGCCGGGAGTCGATGACGACAGGTCCGGTGACCATCGCCGCGGGATCGGCGTCGTGCAGCACACCACCGGCGGCCGCGACGACCTCGGCCAGGGTCAGCGGGATCATCGCGCCGCCGCGATGGCAGCACGCAGCACGGCCCGGTCGTCGAACGGATGTACCTCCCCCGCGACCTCCTGGCCCTGCTCGTGGCCCTTGCCCGCGACCACCACGACGTCGCCCGGCCCGGCCATGCCGACGGCCTTGTCGATGGCGGCCTTGCGGTCGGGCACCACCTCCACCGTCGCGGAACCCCCGGACCGCGCCGCGCCGTCCTTGAGCGCCGACAAGATGGCGTGCGGGTCCTCGGACCTCGGGTTGTCGTTGGTCAGGATGGCCACGTCGGCGCCGCGCACGGCGATCGCGCCCATCGCCGATCTCTTGTGCGGGTCGCGATCGCCTCCGGCTCCGATGACCAGCAGCACCCGTCCGGACCCGCGGCGGATCAGGTCGCGCGCGGCGACGAGCAGCTGGTCCAGCGCGTCCGGTGTGTGCGCGTAGTCGACCAGCGCGAGGAACTCCTGCCCCTCGGCCACCCGCTCCATCCGCCCCGGAACACCGCTGCAGCCGGCGACGCCCTTCGCGGCGGCGTCGGGTTCGGCGCCCGCCAGCGCGAGCGCCACGATCGCAAGCGCTGCGTTGTCGACGTTGAACGCCCCGACGAGAGCGGTGCCTGCCTCGACCGTCACGCCCGCTGGCCCGATCAGGCGGAACGAGCTCCCTGCCCCGGTCACCTCGACCTTCTGGACGCGCCAGTCGGCGACCGCGCGCCCGCCCGGTGACACCGTCACCACCGGGATGGTCGCGGCCGCCGCGAGCCGCTCGCCGTACGGGTCGTCGATGTTGACCACGCCCACCCTGCTGAAGCCCGGAGTGAACAAGCTGGATTTCGCGGCGAAGTAGTCCTCGAGGTCCGTGTGGAAGTCGAGGTGGTCCTCGGAGAGGTTGGTGAAGACGGCGACGTCGTAGGTCGTGCCGTCGACCCGGCCGAGTGCCAACGCGTGGCTGGACACCTCCATCGCGACCGCGTCGACACCTCGTTCGCGCATCACGGCGAGCAGGGCCTGCAGGTCGGCCGCCTCGGGGGTCGTGCGCACGCTGGGCACCGCGTCGTCGCCGATGCGGGTCTCGATCGTGCCGACCAGCCCGGTCCGGTGCCCGGTGGCCCGCAACCCCGCCTCCAGCAGGTATGCGGTGGTCGTCTTGCCGTTGGTCCCGGTGACGCCGATCACCTGCAGCTCGCCGGCCGGGTCGCCGTAGATCCAGGCCGCGAACGCGCCGACCCTGCTGCGTGGGTCGGCCACGACGAACGACGGGAGGCGGGCCACCTCGGCCTGCCGGGCCCCAGTCGGGTCGGTCACGATGGCGACGGCGCCGCGGGCGCGAGCAGTCGCCGCGAACTGCGCGCCGTGCGCCGTGCTGCCGGGCAGCGCCACGTAGACATCACCCGGCCGGACCGAGCGCGAGTCCGACGCGATTCCGGTTACTTCGGTGCCGGCTTTCGCCCCCGCCGGCAGGTCTTCCCCGAGCCGCTCGGCGACCTCGGCGAGGGTTCGGGGCCGGAGTCCCTGGGGCCGCGGGATGGGCGGACCAGGGGGGTTGGGCACGGCTGCGAGGCTACCCGTCAGTTTCGCTCGATCCGCAGCCCGGGCGCTTTCGTGCCGGTCGGCGGAATCCGTAGCGACTGCAGCGCGAAGGACATGACCTCCTTGAACACGGGTCCGCCCGTGCTGCCGCCACCGGCACCCGACTTGGGTGCCTGAAGGGTGACCGCTACGACCAGGCGCGGCTTGTCCAACGGCGCCATCCCGATGAACGACATGGTGTAGCCGCGGTAGCAGCTGCAGGTGGGGTCGAAGCGCTGCGCGGTGCCGGTCTTGCCCCCGACCCGGTAGCCGGGAACCCGGGCGAGCGGCGCGGTCCCACCCTCGCCGAGCACCGTCTCGAGCATCAGCCGCACCGTGCGCGCCGTGTCTGCCGACACCACACGGGTCTGCTTGCCCAAGGGAGTCGGCTGCATCGAACCGGCGAGATCGCTGCGAGCCGCCACGAGCCGCGGCGCGACCCGCACGCCGTCGTTCGCGATCGTCGCGAACACCGACGCCATCTGCACCGAGTTGACGGAGTAGCCCTGCCCGAACGCCGATGTGTAGCCGGTGGTCGCCGACCACTGCGACGGTGGGAGCACCGCCCCGGACGCCTCGCCCGGGAGCCCGAGCCCGGTAGGCGTCCCGATGCCGAACCGGCGTTGGTAGGGGTACAGCTTCTCCAGACCTATCTTCTCGGCGGCCAGGATGGTGCCGATGTTGCTCGACTTGGCCAGCGTCCCGGCGTACGTCAACTTCTGGGTCTTGTGGTCCTGGAAATCCTTGAACGTCTTGCCGGCTCTGCGCAGCCGGTTGGGCACCGTGATCGGCGTGGCCGGGGTCACCGCACCCTCCTCGATGAGGGCCGCGGCGGTGATCACCTTCCCCGTGCTGCCCGGCTCGTAGGCCTCGGCGAGCGCCAGGTTGCCGCGTGCGGTTACGGGCGCGTCACCGGGGTGGCTCGGGTCGAAGGTCGGCGCGGTCGCGACGGCGAGCAGGTCACCGGTGCGGGTGTCCATCACGATCAGCGTTCCGCTGCGCGCCCCGGTCTCCCTCACCTTGCGGGCCAATGCACTCTGCGCGACCCACTGGATGTCGCGGTCGATGGTCAACGCGATGTCCTGGCCGGGAACGGCAGCACGCCCCGCGGTTTCCCCGGTGGGGATGCGCCGCCCGCCTGCCCCGCGCTCGAACGTCACCTCGCCGTCGGTGCCGGCGAGCACGTCGTTCAAGGAGTACTCCAGACCGCCCAGCCCGTGCCCGTCCGCGCCGACGAAACCGACCAGGTTGGCGCCGACCGCGCCGGCCGGATACGTGCGCCGACTGGTCTGCTCACCAAAGATGCCCGGAAGTCCGTCGGTTGCCTGCCGGGTTCCGCTGCTGGGGAGGTCGCGGTCGCGGACCTGCCGCCACACGTCGGGGGTGACCGCCTTGGCGATGTAGGCGAACCGGTCGGTCCCGGTCAGCTTGCGTTGCAGCTCACCGGCGTCAAGACCCAACAGCGATGCGAGCACTTTGGCGGTCGCTGCGGGGTCTTCTACCAAGGTCTGATCGGCGGTGATGTTGACCGCATCGACAGTGGCGGCGAGGGCTACCCCGTTGCGGTCGGTGATGGTGCCGCGCGTGGCCGGCAGCGCCACGGTGCGCAGCCGACCCTTGGCTGCCTCGTTCGCGTAGGCCGTCGCGTCCAAGCCCTGCAGCTGCACCAGCCGACCACCGAACAGCGACAGGACAACGGCAAGCACCACGACCGAGCCGCGCAACCGGCGGCGGGTGTCCGCGAGCCGCAGCCCGCGCGCCGGACGGGACCGTGGCCGCCGAGGAGGTGCTGGTCGACGAGCAGGCGCACGACGGGCGGGCTGTCCACGACGTGGCCGCGATGCGCCGTGGACGGCTCGCGTGGTGCGTGCGGTCACCGGCGGGCCTTGGTCGGCGAAGGCGATCCCGTCGCCTTCGACGACGACGACG
>JBDUAP010000037.1:0-12025 GCA_040004585.1 Sporichthyaceae bacterium | reverse complement strand
CGACCATCACTGACGTCCGCGTCGAGAGCAAAACCGGTGGATCCTCCGGCGACTGGCGACGCGAGGCCGGCTCATGAGGGCCATGGTGGTGACCGTCTCCAACCGGGCGGCTGCCGGGACCTACGAGGACCGCAGCGGTCCGCTGCTCGTGAACGGGCTGACGGAGATGGGCTTCGACGTCGAGGGGCCGCAGGTCGTCCCTGACGGTGAGCCGGTGGAAGCCGCGCTCCGAGCGGCGATCGCCTCGTCGTACGACGTGATCGTCACCACGGGCGGCACCGGCATCAACCCCACGGACCGTACGCCGGACATGACGTTCCGGGTCATCGACCGCGAGCTGCCCGGCATCGCCGAGGCGTTGCGGGCCTACGGCGTCGAGCACGGGGTGCCGACCGCATCGCTGTCGCGGGGAGTGGCCGGGCTGGCCGGCACGACTCTGATCGTGAACCTGCCCGGGTCGCAGGGGGGTGTCCTCGACGGGATCGCGGTGCTCGCACCCCTGCTCGCGCACGCCGTTGAGCAGATCCTCGGCGGCGACCACTGAACACCGCATGAGCATCGGCTGGCCGGCGACGCTGCAGCACGGCCGGGTCGGGCTGCGGCCCATCCGCCAACGCGACCGCGACGCGTGGGTCGAGCTGCGCGCGGCCAACCTCGACTGGCTCGCTCCGTGGGAGGCCACACCGCCGCGGCCCACCGACCGGATCGGCTTCCGGGCGATGGTGCGCGCGCTGCGCGGCTCCGCTCGGCAGGGACTGGTGCTGCCGTTCGTCATCACCTACGACAACCGGCTCGTCGGCCAGGTCACCGTGGGAGGCATCACCTGGGGCTCGCTCTGCTCGGCGCACGTCGGCTACTGGGTGGACTCCCGGATGGCCGGCCGGGGAGTGACGCCGACCGCAGTCGCGCTCGCCGGCGACCACGCCTTCCGGGTAGTGGGTCTGCACCGACTGGAGATCAACGTGCGGCCAGAGAACACGGCGTCCCTGCGGGTGGTCGAGAAGCTCGGCTTCCGCGACGAGGGAATTCGGCGCCGGTTCCTGCACATCGCCGGTGACTGGCGGGACCACCGGACGTTCGCCCTGACCACCGAAGAGGTGCCGGAGGGGCTCCTGAACCGGTGGCTGCGGCACTCCGGGGAGCCGTCCTGACGTCACAGTTGTCACACCAGTCCCGCTACTGATCCTGCGACACACCGGGCACGGTGCGTGAACGCTGCGCTCCGCGCACCTACCTTCAAGATGTGGGCAGCGGAGTGATCTATGCGGCGCTCATGGTCGGATGGGGCATGTACTTCGTCCCCCGCTGGGTCCGCCGCCATGAGGAGCTGTCCGAGGCGCGCTCGGTGGAGCGGTTCTCGCGGGCGATGCGGATCCTGTCGCGCCGGCCGCCGACCCCCGACCAGCGCTACGTCGTGATGCCGCGGCGCGAGGATCACCAGCCTCGGGCTCGGCCCCCGCGGGTCACCCCCCTGGCGATGCGCCGGCGGCGGATCCTCGCCTGTCTGGTGCTGACCACGCTCGTGGTGAGCGTGGCCACCCCCCTGAGTCCCCTTTCGTGGTGGGCGCCGGTAGGCCTGCTGCTGATCGCGGTTGCCGATGTCGTACACCTGCGCATCCAGGCCCGCCGCCAGGGCGACGTCACCCGGACCCGGGCTTCGGTGCGCAGACGCACCCGGCTGCGGCTGCGACGCTTCGACTCGGTGGAGCGCATCCTCGCTTCGCGCCAAACCCTGGCCCAGGAGCGCGCCGCCGCCCTCGCCGAGCGGCTCGCCGCCGAGGCGTACGCGGAGGCGGCTGCCCGCGAGGAGGCCGAGCGCCTCGCTGTCGCCGCGGCGGGGTGGCAGCCGGTGCCGGTTCCGCTGCCCACCTACGTGACCAAGCCCAAGGCGCCGGACCGACCCGCATCCCGGCCGCTGTCCGAGGAGGAGCCGTTCGACCAGACCGTGGTCGCCGCGGTCATCGAGGCCACCGCAGGTGACGAGACGAGCGAGATGGACGAGCTCGACGAGATCATCGAGCGGCGGCGCGCGGTCAACGACTGAGCGCTCCTGCGCACAGCAGCGTGACACCCAGCCGTTGCTACGACCCCTTGACACCGCCGGCCGAATCGGTTGCCGAACGTTTCAGTCGGGGGCGTTGAACCGGCTCGGGTGCGGTGTCCTTTGGTAACCTCGCTGGTCTCCACCATGGGGCTGTAGCGCAGCTGGTAGCGCACCTCGTTCGCAACGAGGGGGTCAGGGGTTCGAGTCCCCTCAGCTCCACCACCCAGGTCCGGCGATCCACCCGATCATCGCGCTTCGGCTGTCCCCTCGGTGGCCGCAGCGGGTTCCAGCCCGTCTAGCGGCCTCGCCTTTGCCCGACCCCGCTCTGTGCGCAACGCGTTGAAGGCCGCCGTCATGGCGGCCACCCAGGCCGCGCCGAGCACATAACCGGCGAGCACATCGGAGACGTAGTGCACGCCGAGGGCGACGCGGGAGAACCCGATCCCGATCGTCAGGAGCACGGCGGCAGCCACCGCGAGGGCCCGCCACACCCCCCGCAGCCACGGGAGGAACACGAGCAGCAGAACCGAGCACCCGACGATGGCTGCCTGGGCATGGCCGCTGGTGAAACTCTGCCCATTCGCATGCGCGACCGGGTTGGGCAGCACCGGCCTCGCCCGGTGGACAGCGCCCTTCACCACCGCGTTCAGAACGGAGCTGCCGGCGACGGTCACAACGACGAACAGCGCCAACCGAGGCAACTGGCGCCACAGCAGCCAGGCCACCACTGCTGCGAAGAGGGCGAGCCATACCAGTGACGACCCGATGGTGCTCAGCACCCGCATGACGGTGACGAATGCGCCGTGGTGAACGGCGTAGCTGTGCAGATCGTCGCGCGCGCCGGTGTCGGCGCGGAGCAAGGGCCTCCACTTGTCCTGGACGAGGAACAGCAGGAGTCCGAATGGGACGGCGACGAGCACGAGCGCGACAGCCGCAAGCAGAGCCCGGACCCCGAACCGCCGCTCAGGAGGCCCGGCCGGGACGTTAGGTCGGCGCGTCTGCGCATTCATGCGGGCGTGTTACCACGCCGACGACGCCGCCACACCACGAAGGCAGTCAGAGCCACCAGGACCAGGAGGACGGCACTTCCTCGGCCCAGCAGGGATTCGACCTTCTTGTACGACGCCCCCGCGAAGTAGCCGAGCAAGGCCACCCCGACCCCCCACACCAGTCCCCCTGCCGCGTTGTACGCGAGGAACCGCCGGTACGGCATCTGACTCAGCCCGGCCAACGCGGGCATCACCGCGCGCAGGAACGCGGTGAACCGGCCGAGAAAGACCGCCATCCCCCCGCGTCTCCGCAAGAATTTGCGGGCGCCGTCGAGACGATCCTGGTGGCGACGCAGCGGTCGGGAGCGAAGAATCCGAGGCCCGGCAAGGCGCCCTACCTCGTAACCGACCGAGTCGCCGACAATGGCTGCGACGACGACCAGGACAAGCAGCCAGGCCAGGGACAACCGCCCGTTAGACGCGAGAACTCCGCCGAGTATCACCGCCGTCTCGCCCGGCAGCACGAAGCCGACGAAGATGGCGGCCTCGGCGAACACGAGGGCTCCGATGAGGAGGTAAGCAACGGTCGGCGGGACACCGAGCAGATGGTCGACGAGATTGCTCACGCCCGGCTGTCGCCGCCCGCGAGAATCGGCCGCAGCGCGGTCGAGGACAGGCGTTCGATGAGTCGGGTCAGGAGTCCGCCGAGTAGCCACCACCCCACTAAGACGACAAGTGCACCGAAAGCCAATCCAGCTAGTACGTCGTGTGGGTAGTGCGCCGCGACGTACACCCGCGCGAATGCCATCAGCAGGGCAGCGATGGATGCCGCGATGCCGAGCCGACGGTCGACCAGCCACAGCCCGGCCGCCACGGCGCCGGCCATCACCGCATGGTCAGAGGGAAACGAGTAATCCGCAGAGCGGGTTGCGAGGACCAGGATCTGATGGTGGTCGGAATAGGGGCGCGCTTCCCGGAAGCCGTTGACGAGTGGCTGGTTGGCCGCTACCGCGACCAACGTCCCTGCGCCGGCCCACAGCGCCGCCGCCATCGTGCGCGCGGAGCGTTCCCTCGCGACCCACCAGCCGGCTACGAGCAGCACGGCGAACGCGACGACGCCGTACTTGGCGAAGTCGAGGACAGCTCCGTGCAGCCAGCCCGTGTCGCGGGCGAACTCGTTGATGTCGCCGAACATGGACCTCTCCCGGACCGCCGTGCACGCGCACCCATGTTAGGACGTGGGCTGGCGCCGCTGGTCGTCACCGACATCAGCGGGCACCGCCACCACGGGTGGTTCCGCATGGGTCAGGCAGTACTGGCTGACCGAACCAAGCACGATCCGGCGTAGCCCACTGTGCTGTCGGCTGCCGAGCACGAGCAGACGTGCACCGCGGGACCTGTTCACGAGCGCCGGGCCGGGCGGCCCCTCCACGACGTCCAGGGACCACCGGACCTCGGCGGCGCTGCTTCCGAGGGTGTCGAGCACCCGGCGGGTGGCCCGCGCCCGCGCGTCCGCGCTGGCGGCTTTCGACCCGGCCGCTCGGTCATCCGACTTCAGCTGCCAGGCAATCAGCGCCCGCAAGGGCAGACCGGTGGCGCGAGCGTGTTCGGCAGCCCATCGCAGCGCTGCTGCTGCCGATGGGCTGTCGTCCAGTCCCACGACGATCTCGGTCATGTCATCTCCCACAAGCAGCGCCGGTTCGGTCGCCTATAGACACGCTCCTCGGGAGCGCGCTCCGGGGCTAGCGTCGTTGGGCCCAGCGCCTCGGGCCCTAAGGCCCGCCCCCGATTAGCCCCAGTGGGGTACACCTATGGATATGACGGTCAACCCGGGCGACGGGCCCATTCGCGTTTTCCTCCTCGACGACCACGAGGTGGTCCGCCGCGGGCTCAAGGATCTGCTCGAGGCAGACGGGGACATCGAGGTCGTCGGTGAGTCCGGCCTCGCCCAGGAGGCGATCCGGCGCATCCCGGCGCTGAAGCCGAACGTCGCGGTGCTCGACGGCCGGTTGCCCGACGGCTCCGGCATCGACGTCTGCCGTGACATCAGGTCGGCCCATCCCGAGATCGCGGCGCTCATCCTCACCTCGTACGACGACGACGAGGCCCTGTTCGCGGCCATCATGGCCGGCGCGGCCGGCTACGTGCTCAAGCAGATCCGGGGCAACGACCTGGTCGACGCCGTACGACGTGTTGCGGCCGGCCAGTCCCTACTCGACCCAGCCGTCACTTCTCAGGTGCTGGAACGGCTCCGGCAAGGCCCCCCGCAGGACTCTGCGCTCGAGCCGCTGACCGACCAGGAGCGACGCATCGTCGAGCTAATCGGCGAAGGACTGACCAACCGGCAGATCGGTGAGCGGATGTTCCTCGCCGAGAAGACCGTGAAGAACTACGTGTCCTCGCTTCTGTCCAAGCTCGGTCTTGAGCGGCGCACCCAGGCCGCTGTGTTCGCCATCAAACATCCGCAGACGAAGTAGCCGCCGCTCATGCGCGTGGTCACCGAGCGCCAGTTGTCGTCGGTCCTCGATGCTCTTCCATCAGGCCTACGGATGGTGGCGAGCGGCAACGGCGCCTCGCCGAGAGCGCTCCTGCGCATGCTCGACGCGCACATCCCGGCGTACCGGCTGTTCGTGCTCAATGCACACCGAGGCCTCCCGACGCGGCCCGACGTGGTGCACGAGACGCCGTTTGTCGGCCCGGGTATGCGGCGCAGCCCGACCCTGTCCTACGTGCCGGCACGCCTCTCGCTCGTGCCGCGGCTGTTCGCGACCACGATGCCGCCGGACGTGGTCGCGGTGACCGTCGCGCCGAACGTCGACGGGAAGTTGTCGCTGGGCACCGAGGTCAACGTCATCCCCGCAGCGATCGAGGCGTGCCGCGCTCGTGGCGGTCTGGTGATCGCGCAGGTGAACCGCGAGATGCCGTGGACGTACGGCGACGGCCTGCTCGACCCTGACGACGTCGACTACGCGATCGAGGTCGACGAGCCGCTGGACGAGCCCGACCACAAGGAGCCCGACGATGCCGCCCGACGGATCGGCGAGCTGGTCGCCGCCCGGATCCCGGACGGTGCCACCTTGCAGATGGGCATCGGGGCCGTCCCGGACGCGACGCTGCCCGGTCTGTGCGATCGGCGTGGTCTTGCGGTCTGGTCGGAGATGTTCTCCGACGGTGTCCTGGCATTGGACGACGCAGGTGCGCTCGACCCGCAACGGGCATTGACAGCGTCGTTCCTGTACGGCTCGGCGAAGCTCAATGCGTGGGTTGATCGCAACCCGCGCGTGCAGGTGCTGCGCACCGAGGTGACCAACGCTCCTGCGCTCATTGCGGCGAACCACGCGATGACCTCGATCAACACCGCACTCCAGGTCGACCTGTTCGGGCAGGCCAACGCGTCGCGCATCGGCGCGCGGATCTATTCGGGTTTCGGAGGACAGACCGACTTCACCGTCGGCGCGCTGCACTCCGAGGGAGGGCAGGCCCTGATGGCGCTGCGGTCCTGGCACCCCAAGGCCGACGTCTCGACGATCGTCGCGATGGTCGAAGAGCCGGTCACGTCATTCCAGCACACGGCGGTGATCACCGAGCAGGGTGTCGCGCCGATGTTCGGTCACGACGAGCGGACCCAGGCGCGGCACCTGATCGAGCATGCGGCTCATCCGAGTGTCCGGGAGGAGCTCGGGGAGGAAGCGGTGGCGTTGGGCCTCGCACCAGGGAGGGTGTGATGGTGGACCAGCAGGTGCTGCGCGAGATCGTCGAGCAGGCGGCGCGTGCACCCTCGATCCACAACACCCAGCCGTGGCGTTTCGTCGCGCGTGGTGACGTGCTCGAGCTGTGGACCGACCCGTCCCGCGGTCTGGCCGTTCTCGACCCGACCGGCCGGGCACGCCACCTCTCCTGCGGTGCCGCTTTGCTGCATGCGCGGGTCGCCGCTGCGGGCGCTGGGCTGGCAGCGACGGTGACCTTGCTGCCCCGTCCGGATCAGCCGGAGCATCTTGCCGACCTTCGCTTGGTGGAGGTCGAGCCACCGCCTGAAGACCGGGAACTGGCGGGGGCCATCGCGGCTCGGCGTACGACGCGGGCGCCGTTCAGCGAGGAGCATTTGCCGCGCGACGTCGTGAGCGCCTTGCGGCATGCGGCCGAGCTCGAGGGCTGCTGGTTGCGCGTTGTCGAGGACCGGGAGGACGCAGCGGGTGTAGCTGTGTTGCTGGCCCGATCGGACGACTTGCAAGCCGCCGATCCCGCCTACCGTGACGAGCTGCGCCGGTGGACGGGCGCGGCGGACGACAAGACTGAGGGCATTCCCGACTCGGCGGTTCCGTCCCGACCTCCCTCGGCCCGGGGGTCCAACTACCGGCTGCGCGACTTCGTGGCCGACCGGGACGAGCACCCGACGGCCGCGCCCGACGAGCCACCCACCGTGGAACGGCCGCTGATCGCCGTGCTCGGCACGCGCGAGGACGACGTCGAGGACTGGCTGGCCGCCGGGCAAGGGGTTGGCCGGCTGCTGCTCGCGGCTGCCGCGAAGGGGGTCACGGCGTCACCGATGACCCAGCCCCTGGAGATCCCCGACACCCGCCAGCGACTGGTGTCCCAGCTCGGGCTGGTCGGACATGCGCAGATGATTCTGCGGCTCGGCTACGCCGCAGAAGAGCCGGCGCCGGCGACGCCACGACGCCCGGTGGCGGACATCCTCACCGAGGAGCCAGGACAGGACCAATAGCCCTGCCCGGATCTGACGGCGAGCGCGATGGTGGCACCACGCACCGGGAGGTCGTCATGAAGGTCCTCGTCACCGCCGCAAGCCGACACGGTTCCACAGCGGACATCGCCGCCGCGATCGTCCGTGTCCTGCACCTACGCGGGCTGGACGCCGACCTGGTCGAGCCTGCTGAGGTGGAAGACCTCAGCGAGTACGACGCGGTGCTGCTCGGCTCGGCGGTCTACGCGGGGCGATGGATGGGATCGGCGACCGACCTGGTGGCTCGCTGCGGGCCTGAGCTCGCAAGCCTGCCCGTGTGGCTGTTCTCCTCCGGGCCCGTGGGCATGCCCCCCAACCCGGCCGATGGCCCGGCGGTCTCCAAGCTGATGGAACAGACCGGCGCTCTCGGACATCGCGTATTCGGCGGCAAGCTCGACAAGGCCGAGCTCGGGAGGCTGGAACGGACCCTGATCCGCGCCGTGCGCGCGCCCGAGGGCGACTACCGCGACTGGGACGACATCAGTGAGTGGGCCGCTCGCATCGCCGACGGTCTGCTGGCGATGCAGCGGTTCGCTGACAAGGCCCCCTAGTCGGAGGGCTGAGCGGGCACCCGCCAGACGGCTACCGTGCCGCCCTCGGCGCCTACCCGGCGTACCTCGAAGGACCCGCCGAACTCCTCGGCGCGCTCGGCCATGTTGGCCAGCCCGCTGCGTCGCCCATCGTCGCTGATGCCGATGCCGTCATCGGTCACGGTCAGCACCACCTCGTCGTCCACCTTCAGCGTGACGGAAGCGCGCGATGCACGGGCATGGCGCGCGACGTTGGACAGCGCCTCCCGGATCACCGCCAGCAAGTGCGGCCTCAGTTCGGCGCGGACTCCGCTGTCCACGGGGCCTTCAGTGCGCAGTCGAGGGCTGAAGCCCAGTGCGGGCGCGATGACCGCGAGCGCGTCGCCGAGCTCGTGGCGCAGATCGCTCGAGCTCGCCGGAGAGGACAGCTCGAAGATGGTGCGACGGATGTCCTTGATGGTGGCGTCGATGTCGTCGACGGCGCCGGTCAGGCGGTCGCTGACTTCCGGGCGGACAGTGAGGCGGGAAATATTCTCCAAGGTGAGTCCAACAGCGAAGAGACGCTGGATCACCAGGTCGTGCAGGTCTCGCCCGATCCGGTCCCGGTCCTCGAACACTGCCAGCCTGCCGCGGTCCTCTTGGGCCCGGGCGATCTGCAGCGCCAGCGTGGCTTGCTCGGCGAATGACGCAGGCAGGGCGACATGGGTGGACCGGAACTCGTGCTGGCGCTGAGGCGACCACCCGACCATGAGGACTCCCGCGGCAGGACCCATGCTGCGTAACGGCAGCAGCATGATTGCGCCGAGCTCTGGCCATCCGTCAGCCACGTCAAAGCCGAGGGAGGCGGCCCGCCCGTCGTTGACCGCGTCCTCGATGACAACGGTCTCGCCACCGTCGAGCACGGCGCCGGCGACCGTGCCGTCCGTCAGTACCCTCGTGCCGGCCACGTCGTCGGGAGCGGCCCCGGCGACGACCTCGACGAGTAGGCGGCCACCGCCGTGCCGCAGCAGGACGGCGGCCACGTCGGCGTCGGCGACCTCGCGGGCGCGGTTCGCGACCAGGGCCAGCGCCTGGTCCTGGCGTACGTCGCCGAGCAGCGCCGCAGTGATGTCCGCAGCGGCCTCCAGCCAGCGCTGCCGACGCGCGGCCTCCTCGTAGAGCTGAGCGTTCTCGATGACCACACCCGCGGCGGCGGCGAGTGCGACCACTACCTCCTCGTCGTCGGGGGTGAAGCCTTCGCCGGACTGCTTCTCCGTCAGATAGAGGTTGCCGAAGACGGTGTCCCGGATGCGGATGGGCACGCCGAGAAACGTGTTCATCGGGGGGTGGTTCGGCGGGAACCCGTAGGACTTCCGGTGATCGCCCAGCGTGGTCAGTCGAAGCGGTTCGGGGGAGTCGATGATCACGCCAAGGATGCCGTGCCCGCGTGGCAGGTCACCGATCTGTCTGCGCTGATCGTCGGTCAGTCCGTGCGTGACAAACGCGCGCAGCCTCCGATCGGGTCCGGCGCCGAGCACGCCGATGGCGCCGTACTGCGCGTCCGCGAGCTGGCAGGCTGCCCGCACGATGCGCTGCAACACGCTGTCGACGTCGAGGTCGGACGCGATGGCGATGACGGCGTCGAGCAGTCCACGGAGCCGGTTCTCGGTGTCCGGCATCACGTCCTCCGTGTCGCGCTCGCTCAGATCCAGGACGTCCACCACATCCGGTGGGACCAGTCGGCGCGGGGGATGACCTGGGCGGAGAGGACCGGCAGCAGCCACCAGAAGTTGATGACGGCGAGGACGACGTAGGACCCCACGATCGCGGTGCCCCACTGTCTTCGCCGCGCCGAGGCGTCCGGCCCGCCCAGGATCAACCCGAGGCACATCGTCACCGCGAGCACCAGCCACGGCACGAAGGCCACCGCGTAGAACGAGTAGATGGTGCGGTCCTGGAGCAGGAACCACGGCGAATAACCGCCCGCTAGCCCGGCCAGAATCGCACCGGCCCGCCAGTCGCGGCGCCCGATCCACAGGTATGCGACAACGAAGATCGCGATGGCTCCGGCCCACCAGATCGCCGGGGTTCCCAGGGCCACGATGGCCCGCGAGCACTCGTCGGCGTGGCAGCCCATCTCTCCCCGTTTGGGGCCCTCGTAGAAGTAGGAGACCGGACGGGCAAGCACCACCCAGCCCCACGGGTTGGATCGGTAGGGGTGGAATGTCGAGAGGTCACGATGGAAGTGAAGTACGTCCGAGTGGTAGTGCAGGAGGCTGCGAATCGCGTCCGGCAGCAACGACGTACCGGGGTTGGTCTTAGCCCAGTCCCGCAGGTAGGCGTCCTTGCCGCCCAGGAACCAGCCGGTCCAGGTGGCCAGGTAGACCGGTATCGCGACGAAGACGATCGACGCGAACGCGGGCCCGATGTCGCGGACGATGGTCCCGACGTACGGCCGGCGGACACCGGCCGCCTTGCGCGCCCCGACGTCCCAGAGCACCGTCATCAGCCCGAACACCATCAGGAACCAGAGGCCGCTCCACTTGGTCGAGCAGGCAAGCCCGAGGCAGAGGCCGGCAACGATGCGCCACGGTCGCCAGCCGAGCCCCGGCCCGAGGCGGTCGAGGTCATCGAGCCGGTCCGCGAGCAGCTTGCGCGAGCGGTCGCGGTCGATCAGCAGCGCCCCGAATGCCGCGAGGGCCCAAAACATCAGGATCGGGTCGAGCAGCGCGGTGCGGCTGTGCACGTAGTGCATGCCGTCAACGGCGAGCAGCAGGCCGGCGATGCAGCCGAGCAGGGTCGACTGGAACAGTCGCCGGCCGATGCGGGCGATCATCAGCACCGACAGCGTGCCCAGCAGCGCGACCATGAAGCGCCAGCCGAACGGGGTCATCCCGAACAATCGCTCCCCGATCGCGATCACCCACTTGCCGCCCGGGGGGTGCACGACGTACGAGGGACTGCCGGCGAAGACGTCGTCGAGCTGTCCAGCGATGATGCGCGTGTTGGCGAGGTCCTTGGACTTGTCGTTGCCCTTGACGAAGTTCTGCTCGACGCCGTACTTCAGCAGCGCGTAGGCGTCTTTCGCGTAGTAGGTCTCGTCGAAGACGAAGGACTTCGGGTTGCTGAGCCGCCAGAAGCGCAGGATGCCGGCGAACACGGCGATGAGGATCGGCCCGACCCAGCCCCACACGATGTCGCTGGGCATCGGCCGGACCAGCTGTGCGCGGGCCAGCTGGGCGCGGGCGGTCATCAGCACCGGCCCATCGTACGGAGCAGGAGCCTCAGGACGGGCTCCGCCGCCCTGGGAGGATGACCAGATGACTGAAGGCGTCGGCGTGCTCGTGCTGGCCGGTACGCCGATCGGTGACCCGTCCGACGCGTCGCCCCGACTGGCCCGGGAGCTCGCAGCCGCCGGGGTCGTGGCGGCCGAGGACACCCGACGGCTGCATCGGTTGACCAAGGTGCTGGGCGTCGAGCTCACCGGCCGGGTCGTCTCCTACTTCGAGGCGAACGAGGTCGCCCGGACCGAGGAGCTGCTGATCGCCTTGCAGTCCGGCGAACGGGTCGTGCTGGTGACTGATGCCGGCATGCCGTCCGTATCCGATCCGGGCTTCCGGCTGGTGGCTGCCGCCGTCGAGGCAGGGGTGACCGTCACCGTCGTACCGGGGCCTTCCGCCGTTCTCGCCGCGCTCGCGGTGTCGGGGCTGCCCGTCGACCGGTTCTGCTTCGAGGGGTTCCT
>JBDUAP010000313.1:0-3568 GCA_040004585.1 Sporichthyaceae bacterium | reverse complement strand
ACCTCACGACCCTGCTCGTGCTCGCTCTCGCCTCCCAACGGCTCAGACCGCCGGCAGCGGACGGCATCCCGTACCGCCGCGGCGAGGCGGGTTGACCATGCCCGAGGTCGACTGGGACGCCTTGCGCACTCTGGCGACCGAGGCGATGCGGCACGGGTACGCGCCGTACAGCAACTTCCCGGTCGGCGCGGCCGGTCTGGTCGACGACGGCCGCATCGTGTCGGGGTGCAACGTCGAGAACGCGGCGTACGGCGTGGCTCTGTGCGCGGAGTGCGGAATGGTCTCGGCGCTGGTCGCGAGCGGAGGTGGCCGCTTGGTCGCGGTCACCTGCGTGGACGGACACGGCAACGTGCTGATGGCCTGCGGGCGCTGCCGCCAGCTGCTGTGGGAGCACGGTGGGCCCGACCTGCTGGTCGAGACGGTGCGCGGGGTGAAGACGATGAGCGAGGTGCTGCCCGACGCGTTCGGCCCCGATGACCTGGTGACGCGCAAGTGAGCCAGCCGGACAAGAGCCGCGAGTTCGACGCCGTCGACGTGATCCAGACCAAGCGCGACAAGCACGTCCTCAGCGACGCGCAGATCGACTGGGTGATCGCCGCCTACACCCGCGGCGACGTGGCTCACGAGCAGATGGCTGCGCTCGCGATGGCGATCCTGCTCAACGGCATGGACCGCCGGGAGATCGCCCGGTGGACCGCGGCGATGATCGCGTCCGGTGAGCGGATGAGCTTCGAGGGGCTGGATCGGCCCACGACCGACAAGCACTCGACCGGCGGGGTCGGCGACAAGATCACGTTGCCGCTCGCGCCCCTGGTTGCGGCCTGCGGGGCGGCGGTACCGCAGCTGTCGGGCCGGGGGCTCGGCCACACCGGCGGGACGCTGGACAAGCTCGAGTCGATCCCGGGCTGGCGCGCCACGCTGACGGCGCAGGAGTTCCTCGACCAGCTCCGCGACGTGGGTGCCGTCATCTGTGCCGCGAACGACAACCTGGCCCCGGCCGACAAGCTGCTCTATGGGCTGCGCGACGTGACGGGCACCGTCGAGTCGATCCCGCTCATCGCGTCATCGATCATGAGCAAGAAGATCGCGGAGGGCACGGGTGCCCTGGTGCTCGACGTCAAGGTCGGGTCGGGCGCGTTCATGAAGGACGTCGACTCGGCTCGTGAGCTCGCGGAGACGATGGTGGCCCTGGGCACCGACTCCGGCGTGCGCACCGTGGCCGTGCTGACGAACATGCAGACGCCGCTGGGGCTGACAGCCGGCAACGCGCTGGAGGTCCAGGAGTCGGTCGACGTGCTCGCCGGCGGCGGACCCGACGACGTGGTCGAGCTGACCCTCGTGCTGGCCCGCGAGATGCTGGCGGGAGCGGGTCTCGACGGCGTGGACCCGGCCGACCGGCTCAAGGACGGCTCGGCGATGGATATGTGGAAGCGGATGATCCGGGCCCAGGGGGGCGACCCCGACGCGGTCCTGCCCACGGCGCGGGAGGCACACGTCGTACCGGCTCCTGCCGATGGCGTGCTCACCCGGCTGGACGCGCTGGCCGTCGGGGTGGCCGCGTGGCGGCTGGGCGCCGGGCGGGCCCGCAAGGAGGACGCCGTCCAAGCCGGGGCAGGTGTGCAGATGCATGCCAAGCCGGGCGCGCAGGTGCGCGGCGGGGAGCCGCTTTTCACCCTGCACACCGACACCCCCGAGCGCTTCGAGCGGGCCATCGAGGCCCTCGCGGACGCCATCACGATCGCGCCGGACGACAGCCGGCCTGACCTGCTGCCCCTGGTCATCGACCGGGTCAGCGCCTGACGCCGAGGAGCCCCATGCCGCAGCTGATCGAGTCGCCCAGCCGGATCCCGGTCCCCGGGGGCAAGGTCATCGACGAGTACGTCGGGCGGGCGAGCTCATCGACCCCGGAGGTCTCGGTGGCGCACATGCGCGCGCCGGCCGGCTGGGAGGAGCCGGCCCAGACCCCCGACTTCGACGAGGTGACGCTCGTGCTGGCCGGGTCGGTGCGGGTCGACCACGAGGGCGGGACCCTGGAGGTGGCGGCCGGTCAGGCCGTCCTGACCCGGGCCGGCGAGCGGGTGCGCTACAGCGTGGGCGAGTCCGGGGCGGAGTACGTCGCGGTGTGCCTGCCGGCTTTCGCGCCCGAGATGGCGCACCGGGACGACGGCTAGAGGGTGCCGGACCGCCGCGGATCTTTGAACGGGTCGGCCAGGGGCGGCGTGGCCAGCTCCGCCCGGGGGCAGGTGGCGATGGTCAGCCCGGCCCAGATGAGGGCGTCGTCGCAGAGGCTCTCGACGGTCCAGCCCTGAGTAAGCCCGTGCGGGCTCACGCTGACCTTGTAGACCGTGATCTCGTGGCGGTGGGGGCTGTCGTACATGACCGCGATCGAGCCCAGCAGCGCCGCGTCGCCGCGGGTGCCGCCCACGCCGTCCCACGGGGCGTCGTAGCGCTGCCAGAGCGAGGAAGTGGCGTTCCAGACCCCGCCGGCGGACACGTCGAGGCGCCGCAGCTGCTGGAGCACCTGCGAGGCGGCCCGCTCATCAAGGATCGCCGCGGGTCGGATGATCCGGACTTCCTCACGTGCTCCCACAGTCATGCTCCTTCATCGTGCTCCACGAGCCTCGGGTTGAGCGTCTCACAGACGGTAACGTGCGGGCGTGACCAACTCTTTGACTAGTGACAGGCTGCTCCGGGCCCCCAAAGTCCTCCTGCACGACCACTTGGACGGCGGAGTACGCCCGGCGACCGTGGTCGACCTGGCTGCCGAGTCCGGCTACCAGGGCCTCCCGACCACCGATGTGGGCGAGTTGTCCCACTGGTTCTACGAGGCGGCCAACTCGGGCTCCCTGGAGCGCTACCTGGAGACCTTCGCCCACACGGTGGGCGTCATGCAGACCCCGGACGCGCTGCGCAGGATCGCCGCCGAGTGCGCCGAGGACCTGGCCCGGGACGGGGTCGTGTACGCCGAGGTGCGCTACGCCCCCGAGTTGCATGTGGACAGGGGGATGGAGCTGGCCGAGGTCGTGGAGGCGGTCAACGAGGGTTTCCGGGAGGGTGAGCGGCGGGCGGCCGCGGCCGGGCACGTGATCCGGGTGGGCGCCCTGCTCACCGCGATGCGGCACGCCGCGCGGTCCAGGGAGATCGCCGAGCTGGTCGTGCGCTACCGCGATGAGGGGGTCGCGGGGTTCGACATCGCCGGTGCCGAAGCCGGCCACCCGCCGACGCGCCACCTGGACGCATTCGAGTACCTCCAGCGGGAGAACGCCCACTTCACGATCCACGCCGGGGAGGGGTTCGGCCTGCCGTCCATCTGGCAGGCCATTCAGTGGTGTGGGGCAGACCGGCTGGGCCACGGCGTACGGATCATCGACGACATCCAGATGGACGGCGACGAGGTGCGGCTGGGGCGGCTGGCGGCGTACGTCCGGGACAAGCGCATCCCGCTGGAGATGGCGCCCACGTCGAACGTGATGACGGGGGCGGCCAAGTCGATCGCGGACCACCCCATCGGCTTGCTGCGCAAGCTCTACTTCCGGGTCACGGTCAACACCGACAACCGGCTGATGAG
>JBDUAP010000312.1:0-3573 GCA_040004585.1 Sporichthyaceae bacterium | reverse complement strand
GATCAGCTTATTGCTCGCCTGGATCTTGTATTTTATTCCCTAACGGATGCCGATATACGAAAGCGAAAGTCTTGTCCTCAAAAGTCACAACCTCGCAGAAGCGGATCGAATTGTAGTTTTTTTTACTAAAACTCACGGAGTCGTTCGTGGCGTAGCGAAAGGAGCCAAAAGGTTGAATAGCCGTTTTGGGAGCCTCCTTGAACCTTTTACGATCGTCAACCTCGAATATTTTGAAAAGGAAGATCGTGAGCTCGTCAGCATGAGGAATGTCGACCTCGTGCGTTCTTTCTTCGCCGAAGCCAGCGATCCGGCTGTGCTGCATTCGTATTCGTACATCGCCGATCTAGTGATCGCATTCGTTCCGCCGCGGGACGCAAACGAGAAACTTTACCGAATGATCAAGGCATGCGTCATGTCCGGCGGTCGCGCAACGGTCGAACTTGCCGCGATCCGTCTGTACTTCGAACTGTGGCTTTTGCGACTCGGTGGCTACCTTCCTGATTGGAGTTTATGCGACGAGTGCAAAGCGCCATTTGCCCCAGGAGAGTCTGCAAATGTGAAGGCGGACTTCCACTTGCTTTGCGATAGATGTAGAAAGGTCCGAAGTAATACGGTGCTCTCCAGCTCGGATCTCGAGACCTTTCAGGCTGCACTCAAACTTTCCCCTCGAGACTATCTGCAATTTGCGTCAGAAAAACGTGAAGAACTCGCGGCCGTCTCTACGATCCTGAAACGAATAATCGCAAGTGTTCTCGGAAGGGAAGTAGCTGGCGAAAACACGTTTGCGATACACTTTTAGAAGCACGAAATGCGCTTTAGCCTGATGATCTCGCGATACCTGATAGGTGCGGTCCTTCCGTATTTTATCTTTTCGTGGCTTCTTTTGAGTGTGATCCTGTTCGTCCAACAGGCGGCACGTTTCGGCGACATCTTCTTCAGCGCAAACCTACCTGCAAACTTAGTTTGGCAATTGACGCTCGCACTCGTACCGAACGTGGTCGCGTTCACCGCGCCGATGGCGGCTCTCGTCGGAGTGATCATCGGGCTTTCGAAGATGCAAAGCGACAATGAGCTCGTCGCGATCCGTGCGTCGGGAGTCGGAAACTTTCAGATCACGCTTCCTATCTTCATCCTCGGATGCGTCCTATCGATCCTGGCATTCGTGATCAATCTGTACGGCGTACCGCTCGCCGCCCGGATCGTCCGTCAGGTCGCGATACAGACCGCGATCTACAAGCTTGAGTCACCGATCGAACCGGGAGTCTTCAACACCGAGATCGCGGGCTACACGATCTTCGTCAAGGACGGCGACCTCGCGAATGGTCAGTGGAAGAACATCTTCGTTCACAACGAGGACGAAAAGACCGGCACGGTGCGGATGATCACTTCGCAAAAGGGAAGGATCGACTCATCGGGCGAACTCTCGGAGCTTGTCCTCGAGAATGCGGTCGCGACGACATTTAACAGACAGCCCGGCCAACAAAAATTCGTCTCGGAGCGTATCGGCGATGTACGTTTTGCAATCCAAACGAGAAGAGGCGAGTTGATCCAGAAGCTGAGCAGCGCGGATCTGACACCGGAGGAACTCGGACTATCGCAGCTTTCAGACTACGCGAATCAGAAGGACGGTTCGGAGCGCACCGAAGCTCAGATCCTGTGGCAGCGACGGATCGTGCTTTCGATCACGCCGATCATTTTTTGTCTTCTGGGAACGTCGCTGATCCTAAGATTCCATAGGCAGGGCCGCGGCTTTGGTATCGTCATCGCTCTCGCATGTTTGATCGTTTACTATCTGCTCGCATTTCTCGGCGAACAGCTCGCTCGCACAGACAGGATCTCAGTACTTCAAGGCAGCCTCATCCCAATACTGCTCAGCGTGCTCTTAATGTTTTGGTTCAACTTCTCCTCGAGGGTTCCTGTCTTTGAAAAGATCGTCGGTTTGGTGAAGGACATGTTTCGCAATGTCGATCTAACATTCACCCGCCGACGTCGGTCAAATGTCTTCCTCGACATCACGACTGGGCTTCGTGACTTCGACATCGTGGTTACAATAGTTAAATACTACCTTCTGACTCTCGGGTTTTTGGCTGCAGTGTTCATGATCTTCACTGCATTCGAGCTCTGGAAATTCGCGGGCAAGACTGAGGGCGGCATCGTTCTTTTGTTCAAATATCTTTTTTACTTGATCCCGTTCATTTATATCCAGCTCGCACCTTCGGCGGCGATGGTCGCGACGCTGGCAACGTATGTGATCAAGTCGAGACAGAACGAGATCATTACCTGGACGTCAGCCGGTCTAAGCGTGTACCGACTCTTGCTCCCGTGCATCGTCTTGATGATGGCGCTCGGTTTTGTGAACTGGCAATTACAGGAAAGGGTTGCACCCGGCGCTAATCTTCGTCAGGACGAGCTTCGATCTCAGATCAGGAGTCACGGTGTTGCACTTAGCAAATCTGGAAAGTTTTGGGTCGCTAATGATCGTCGGATCTACTCATTTGAATTCGATCAAACAAAATCCGGTTTGAATAATATTGCCGCGTCTGATAACGCCCCGTCGTCTGTTGGTGGTTGTGCTGCATTATGCGCCGTACAGAATCTCACGATCTATGAATTTGATTCGGTAGAGCGAAATTTGCAAACTTTGTACCAGGCAGAATCGGCGATTTGGGACTCTGGAGGTATTCATTTTTCTGGCCCCGTCGAGCGAACGGTATTTAAGGACGGTAGACTTTCTACGGAGGTGTTTTCCGGTGGGGATCTTGAGGAGGGAAGTAATCCCTTTGGCGAGGTTCGGAAAAAGCCGAGCCATTTGACAACTTCAGAGACTCGAGCGCATTTGGAGAGCAGCGAGTCTGAGGTTGAAAGAAGAAGCTTTGCCGTTGCTCTCGACAAAAAGTACGTCACGGCATTTCTTCCGTTCGTCATCGCGTTGTTTACTGCGCCGTTTGCCCTTAGTCTGAGCCGGAAAGGGAAGGTACTAACGATCGGATACGCCGTCGGACTGTGGCTGCTCTTTATGGCGATCACGAGTGCCTTCGAGCAACTCGGCCTTAACGGCAGCCTGCCGTCCGGACTCGCGATCTGGGGACCGCTCGTGCTTTTCTCGATCCTCGGAATTTTCTTACTTTCAAAAGTAAAGACATAAAAAAACAGCGACAAGATCTGCGCTGAAAGATTAAACTGTAAATCGAAGGACCCACCTACCTCAGTATTTATGGCCGAAACAAAAGCGCGCATCTTATGCGTCGAAGACAACAAGGATTCGCGAGAGATGATCGCGACCCTTCTCCGACAATCAAATGAAACCTACGACGTGACGGCGGTCGAGACCGCTGCTGAAGCACTGGCGTTAAATAGCAAAGGCCAGTTCGATCTCTATATCTTGGACATCTGGTTGCCGGGAATGGACGGAGTAGAACTCTGCCGGCGCCTCCGCGATCGCGGGGTGAAAGATCCGATCATGTTCTTTTCGGCGATGGGCGTACAAGCAAAGGACCGCGATTACGTTCTCGCCGCAGGAGCTGACGAATTTCTGGTGAAGTCGGTCGACCTCGATAGATTTACGGCGACCGT
>JBDUAP010000311.1:0-3581 GCA_040004585.1 Sporichthyaceae bacterium | reverse complement strand
CCCCGGGCCACCAAGGCCAGGATCTCGTTCTCGCGCTGGGTCAGCCGCTCGTCACGCCGGGATGACTCGGTACGACGCGAGGCGGCGGTCCCCAGCGTGTGCAGCTCAGTCAGCAGTGGACTCGCCCCGAGCTCGCGAGCGGTCTCCCGTGCCGCGGTGACCAAGGGACGAGCATCGGCGGTACGGCCCACGGCCCGCAGAACCGCAGCGAGGCGAGCTTGGGACCGTCCCAGCTCAAACCGGTGCCCGAACCTCTCGAATGCCGCCACGGAACCCTCCCAGGCTGCCACCAGGGCATCTTGTTCTGGAGTGTCGATCCCGGTCACCCATTGAAGTCGCAACAGCTCGGCCCGGCTGCGTGCCGCCCAGGCCAGCCCTTCGGGTCCGACCACCTTGAACCGCCGCAACCCGCGGGTCAGGGTTTCCTCGGCGGCGGCGGCGAGGTCGACGCCACGCTCGGCGAGCTCGATGCGCTCGTCTGCCCCGGTCTCGCTGGCACGCGCGGTCATCTGGCCGATGGCCAGGGCTCCGAGCCGGAGGCGGGCCATGAAGTAGCGACTCTGCCAGAGCTGGCCGATCACGTCGAGAACATGGTCGTGGGCGGCGAGCGCCCCAGGAAGGTCGCCGTTGTCGCCGTGCAGGTCGATCAGGGCACCGCCGCTGAGAATGACCCACATGCCATCGCGGTCCCACCAGGGCTGCAGGACCGGCACGAGCTCGAGCGAGCGAACGTCGCCACGACCCGCGGCGACCAGCATCCGCACCGACGCCAACGCGGCTTCGGCAGGAGCGGGCGGTGCTTCGCCGCCGACGTCGAGGGTGCGCTCAGCCGCGGCCCAGTCGCCGCTGACATAGCTGGTGATGCCGGCCAGCAGGCGAGCCTCGAGACCATAGGGCGCCCACGGCCGCCCGAGCTCAACCGCCCGCTGGTAGGCGATGACGTACGCCGCGTGGGCCTGGGCCACCTCACCCACTTCGTAGTGCACACCGCCGGCGTTGTGCAGTCCGCGAAGCTCACCCGCCACGTCGTGATTGGCTCGGGCCTTGGCGATGACGTCGGCGAGCGCTTTCTTCGACGCCTCCGGATCACCGCTGCGCTCGTCGAGCCAGGTCATCGTCAAGGTGGCGTCGGCGATCACCCCGGGCAGGCGTAGCTCCTGGCCGACCGCAAGCGCCACGTTGACGGCGCTGATCGCGTCTTCGTAGCGACCGAGACCGGCATACGCCTGCGCCTGGATGGCCAGCAGGTGGGCGCGTAGCTCCGACGGCGGGTCGGCGGGCACGAGCGTCAATGCCTCAGCGGTGGTGGCGAGGATGTCGAGATCGGTGTCAGTCAACACCGCGCTCGCCGCGAGCGCCAGCAACAGTCGGGCGCGATCCTCGTCATCGAGGTCGGCGCCGAGCTGGTCTACCTGGTCTCGAAGCAGCATGACGGTCTTCAGCGGGTGTCCGGCTGCGGCAATCGCTTCTCCGGCCTTGATCGACAAAGAGACGATGTCGCACTTCTTGAGGCCGAGGTCCTCGCGCTGGGGGTCGGCGATGAGCTCCAGCGCCAGCTGGTAGTGCTGCGCCGCTTCGTCGGGGCCGGCGACGGACATCGCCTCGTCGCCGGCTTCGATACTCGCGCGCACCGCCGTCGGGAGGTCGTGGGAGGCGCGGGCATGGCGCGCGATCTCGGCGGCGGTGCTCGGCACGTCGTCATCGCTGAGGGCCGCGGTGTAGGCACGATGCAGCCGGACGCGCTCGCCAGGGAGCAGATCGTCATAGACGGCCTCGGCGAGCAACGCGTGGCGAAACGCATAGCCGTCGTCGCCCATCGGCAGCATCACGTTGCTGTCCACGGCTTCGCGGATCGCCGCATCGAAAGCCTGGGCTCCGAGGTCGACGACTCGAGACAGCAGCTCATGCGAGACTCGGCGGCCCGCCACAGCGGCGGCCCGGACGGTGAGCCGGCTGGCTTCCTCGAGCTGGTCGAGCCGGAGCAGGAGCAGGTCTGCGAGGTCGTCACGAAGGGCGCGGCCGCCGCGGCCGGTGGCGACGACGAGCTCTTCGGTGAAGAACGCATTGCCTTCAGCGCGCTCGACGATGGCGTGGATATCGACCTCGGGCAAGGGGGCGGGATGCAAGGCCCGGACGAGGGAACGCACATCGACGTCGTTGAGCGGATCAAGCTGGAGCCGGGAGACCCCGGGCAGCCGTGACCACTCGGCCATGGACGTGCGCAGCGGATGACGACGGTGGAGGTCGTCGCTGCGGTAGGTGGCCACGAGTTTGACCGGCTGGGCGAACGGGCGGGCGAACAGGAAGCTGAGCAGCTCTCGGGTGGACTGGTCTGCCCAGTGAAGGTCTTCGAGAAGGACGATGACGGGCTCTGCGGACGCCAGCTGCTCTAGGGTGGCGTAGACGGCTTCGAAGAGATCGGCTCGCTCCATCGGTTCGGCGATGCCGGGTGAGGCGTCACCGGTCATGCGACGGCCGGGCATCAAGCGTCGTACGGATGGATGGGCGTGCGCTACCGCCTCGGCGAGGGTGGCGGACTCGGCCGACAGGCGACCAAAGATCTCGGTGAACGGGAGGTAGGGGAGGGCGCTGTCTCCGAAGTCGAGACAGTGGCCGATCAACACCTGCCAGTCGGCCTCGAGGGCATGCTGGCGCAGCTCAGCGAGGAGCCGACTCTTGCCTACGCCGGCATCACCTGAGATCACGACCGCGCGGCTCGAGGCGTCGTCGGAGAGGCCGACGAGCTGCAGCAGCTGCTCAAGCTCGCCGGATCGCCCGATCATCGGTCGGAGCGGGAAGGTTTCGGTGGGCACGCCCCCCATCATCCCTGTTCCGGCCGACAACGCGGTGACATGCACGGCGGGAACGGCTGCCAGGTGTGGCGCCGCGTCCGCCGCCATCGCGGCCGGCACGAGTTAGCGAGCTTGGGCGACTTGATGACGCGGGGAGCGCTGGAGCGCACGACTCTTCCGGTCGCGACGACGCGCGACGCGGTTGCGGCGGCGCAGCTCGGCGGCAGCGAAGTGCTCCGTGATGCGCTCCCGGTGGAAGTCGAGCTCGGACTGGATGAACGGTTCGGGGATGGGCAACATCGGTGTCTCCTCATCGGTTGGTCTGATGACTTGACTGTTGTCGTCTAAGGCACCCCGACACATCGGGACTACGCCCTATCTCCGCGGCTCATCCGGCGACGTACCTTAGACGGGGCTGGACAGCTCTGGAATCATCTGAAGATGAAGCGACTCGTGATTTGTTGCGATGGGACGTGGAACAAGCCCGAAAACAAGAACATCACCAACATCGAAAAGATCGCCCGCTCGGTGGAGACCGATCCCACCCGCTCGGGTGGCGTTCAACAGCACGTTCAGTACATCGGCGGCGTGGGCGCGAACTTCTACTGGCTGGACCGCATCGTCGGAGGCGCCTTTGGCCTCGGGCTCTTCGGTCACATCACCACGGGCTACCGGTTCCTGGCCCTGAACTATGACCCGGGCGACCAGATCTTCGTCCTCGGGTTCAGCCGCGGCGCTTATACGGCGCGCAGCCTGGTCGGGATGATCACCCGCGTCGGTTTGCTCACG
>JBDUAP010000310.1:0-3581 GCA_040004585.1 Sporichthyaceae bacterium | reverse complement strand
GCCGCTGTTGGAGACGTTGAGCAGATCAGAACGCTCGCGATCGACAACGGCATGTTCGCGCCCGACGACATGGCCGACTTCGATGACGGGCTGGCGGGATACCTCAATGGCACGCTGGCCGGCCATAAATGGCTCGTCGCAACTGGTGTGGGGGACCGGCTGGACGGAGCCGCGTTCTACGCCCCCGAGCCATTCGGGGACCGGGTCTGGAATTTGTACTTCCTCGCTGTCGACCCAGGCCAGCACGGTCAAGGAGTGGGTTCGGCCCTGGTGATGCACGTAGAGCGAACTCTGCGTTCAGAGGGCGAGACGTCCGCTCGGGTCCTGATCGTCGAGACGTCGAGCGGCAGTGCCTACCAAGGTGCTCGCGAGTTCTACGCCCGCTTGGGCTTCGACAGGGAGGCAGTCATCCGGGAGTTCTACGGTCCAGGCGACGACAAGATTGTCTTCTGGAAGTCTCTGGCCTGACGCAAGCCTACGTGCCGATACCAAGCGTGACGCAGCAGCGTGCTCATGAGAAGCCGGGGGCGAGTCGCTGCCAGGGTCGGAGCTCCTCCAGCTGGCCGGCAAGGGAGAGCAACCTGCTCTCGCCACCGTCCGGCGTCGTGACGAGCTGCACGGACAACGGGGTCCCGGTGCCGCGGTGGACCCCGGCCGGCACCGCGGCCGCCGGATAGCCCGCGAGGTTCCACACTGCGGGATACGGGGCGTACCGGGTGTTGGCCAGCATGTTGGCCAGCCAGCCCTTCTGACCCCAACGCAGGGCAGCGATGGGCGGCCGCGCCAACGTCGGGGTGAGCAGCACGTCGATGCGGTCGAACACCGTGGCCGCCAGCAGGTCACGCACGCGTTGCCGCTGTTTGTTGTCGATGAACCGCCGGGACCGTGCGCCGAGCCCGGCATGCACCCTCACCCGGCGTTCCAGCCTCGCGCGGTCCAGCAGCTCGGCGTCGTCGAGCGAGCCGGCGAACCACCGCTCCAGTGCCGCCAGCGCTGCCCACGTGGGTGTCGGCACCCGGAGCGCCTCAACCGTGTGACCCGCTTCGCGCAGCGCCTCCGCTGTCTCCTCGGTTGCCCGCCGGTGCTCCGCGTCGAGGCGGACACCCTGCACGGGCGGAGCGAGAGCCAGCCCGATCCGCAGCGAAGCGGTTTGCGGCGTCACCACGGCCAGCTCCGGCCGGCTCGCGAGAACCGAGAGGACCAGCGCCGCGTCCGCGACGGTGGTCGCGAGCGGCCCGTTCTCGGCCATCGCGTGCCAGTCGGTCGGCCCCAGCCCGCTGGGCACGACCCCGTGCCCGGGCTTGAGACCGACGAGGCCGCAGCACGCGGCGGGGATCCGGATCGACCCCATCCCGTCGTTGCCGTGCGCGGCGGGCACCATTCCGGCCGCGACGGCGGCGGCGCTGCCGCCGGAGGAGCCACCGGGTGTGCGTGAGGGGTCCCACGGGTTGCGGGTGATCCCGAAGACGCTGTCGGTCGCGCCGAACACGCACAGCTCGGGGACGCGACTGATTCCCACCACGATTGCGCCGGCGTCGCGGAGGCGTCGTACGACGGCGTGGTCCTGCGGCTGAGGCGAGTCGGGGGTCGCCGCGCTGCCGCGTCGCATCGGCTCTCCCGCGACGGCCACGTTGTCCTTCACCGCGATCGGCACGCCGGCAAGCGGCAGGTCTGCGAGGTCGCTCCGCGCAGCGAGCTCGTCAGCTTCGGCGAGCGCCCGCTCCCGTCGTACGACCTGGAAGGCACCGATCGTGGCGTCCCGTTCGGCCATCCGGTCCAGGGCGTCCTGCACTGCCTCGCGTGGCTTCAGGACGCCCCGACGGACTCGCTCGGCGATCTCGATGGCGGTGAAGGTCGACGTCATGGCGCCAGACGCTAGCCGGGTCTCTCCGACCTCAGGTGGCCTGGCAGGTCGGGCACCAGAACAGATTGCGTCCCTGCATGATCTCGGTGCGCACGTCGGTGCCGCAGACCCGGCATGGTTCACCGGCGCGGCGGTAGACGTAGAAGCTCTCCTCGACCGTCGGACGCCGGGTTCGCCGGGGTCGGTCCTCGACGCGCGTGGTGATGATCCGCTGCATGCGTACGCCGTTGCGGAGCAACGTCGTGAGGTCCTCCCAGAGGGCTTCCCATTCCTCACGGTTCACGTCGTGCCCGGGACGGAACGGCGACATGGTGTGGCGGTAGAGGACCTCGGCGCGGAACACGTTGCCGATCCCGGCGATGACCGACTGGTCCATCAACAGTTGGCCGATCGGCGTGCGGCTGCTGGAGATCCGCTGCCAGGACTGCTCGGGGTGGGCGTCGCGGCGCAGCGGGTCGGCGCCCAGGCGGGCATGGATCACGGCCTTCTCGGCCGGCCCGATGAGCTCACACGCAGTCGCGCCGCGCAGGTCGGCGTACTGCTCGTCGCCTTCGATCCGCAGCCGCAGGGCACCGACCGGGTCGGGCGCCGGCATCGCGCCGACTGCGAACTTCCCGTAGAGGCCGAGGTGGATGTGGATCCACTGCCGCGCGGGGAAGCCGAGGAAGAGGTGCTTGCCGTGCGCTTCGGTGCGTTCCAGCGGGCTACGGTCGAGGAGTGCTGCGGCTGCGCTGAATCGGCCCTGGGGGCTGGACAACCTCAGCAACTGGCCACCGCCAAACGAGGTGCGGAAGTCGCGAGCCAACCGGTGCAAGGTGTGCCCTTCAGGCACGGCGAGCCCGCCATCGGGCCCGGGCCCGTTTGATCCGGCTCGCGAGCACGACGACGAGGACGGTCCCGATGGCCAGCAGCACGGCGGCGATCCCAGCGGCCACCCACGGCGCCGCGACGGCCAACGAGATGATCCCGGCCACGGAGAAGTCCTCGAGCAGGCTGACGGCGATGTTGGATGCCGGCTCGGGCGAGGTGTTGACGGCAAGCCGGAGCCCCGACTTGACCAGGTGCGACGCCAGCGCGGTCGTGCCCCCGGTCGCCGCGAGCACCGCTTGGTCGAGGCTTGTCGCGTCGCCCCCTGCCAGCAGCCCGATTCCCGTTCCGACGACGGGTCGGATGACGGTGTGGATGGCGTCCCACGTCGAGTCGACGTACGGGATCTTGTCCGCGACGAACTCCACGGCGTAGAGGACCGCCGCGGCCACGAGCACGTCGGTGCGCTCCAGTCCGGCTGGCACCGCGTCGACGCCGCCGAACCGCCCGAGCAGTCCGAGCAGCAGGACGGTCGCGTAGGCGTTGACCCCGCTCGCCCAGCCGGAGGTGAACACCAGCGGCAACAGTGTGGTCATGGCGTCCGCCCCGAGAACGTCCCCTCGACGGACAGCACCGCGAACCGCGCGAACAGCTCCTCGGTGTACCAGCCCACCTCAGCGGTGCGTCGGATCGCCTCGACATGTGCGGCGCCGCGGTGCGCGAAGTCGCTCAGCGCGGTCGCAGAGTCCCAGAGGCTGAACGTGCCCTGCAGCCCGACCGGCGCCTCGCCGATGCCGACGGCGAGGCGCAGGCCGGGGGAGCGGTGCAGGTCGGCGGATACCGGCGGCACCGCGCGCCAGAACGTCACCGCTTTGGCCGCCGCGACACGGGCTCTTGTGACGGCTGCAAC
>JBDUAP010000309.1:0-3591 GCA_040004585.1 Sporichthyaceae bacterium | reverse complement strand
TCATCCGCTCGCGGTTGGCGGCGTCGAGGTCGCTGGTCGGCTCGTCCGCGAGCAGCACGGTCGCCTCGGCAGCGAACGCCCGCGCCAGCGCCACCCGCTGCTGCTGGCCGCCGGAGAGCTCCTCGATCAGATGTCCGCCCGACTCCTCGAGCCCGACCAGCGCCAGCGCCTGCGACGTACGACGGGCAGCGTCCGCCGGCGTGACTCCGGCGGCGAGCAGCGGGACCAGGACGTTCTCGTGGGCGGTCAGCGCGTTGGCCAAAGCGTTGCCCTGCGGCACCACCGCGATGCCCAGCCCGGACGCCTGCTCGCGACCGCTGACCGCCGTGTCGCCCAGGTGGACGGTGCCGCCGGCGGGGGAGAGCGCGCCGGCCAGCGCCCAGAGCAGCGAGGTCTTGCCGGCGCCCGAGGGCCCGGTCACCGAAACCAGTTCGCCCGGCTGGACCACGAGGTCGATGTCGTGCAGGGCGACGACGGCGCCGTACTCGACGCGTAGCCCGGCCGCTCGAAGCGCGGTCACGACTTCACCTCCGTGGCTGTTCCGCGGTGCCGGCCCTGCGTCCGCTCCTGCTCGGTGAGCAGGGTGTAGACACCGTCGACGCCATGGAACCGCACCAGCGTGCCGGGCGGCAGGACATCGAGCGCATGGAGCGGCAGTGGCAGGAACCCGTCGGCCGTGACCACGGCGAACTCCTCACCGCTGCGACCCTCGCCGCCGATGCGGCCGTCGCGGATCGTGATCGTGCGCGGCAGCGCCGAGGCGACGTCCGGGTCGTGCGTGACCAGGACGACCGTGGTGCCGAAGGTCCGGTTGACGCGGTCGATCGTGCCCAGCACCAGGTCGCGGGCGTCGTCGTCGAGCTGGCTGGTCGGTTCGTCGGCGAGCAGAACGCTCGGCTGGGCGGCGACGGCGACCGCCACCGCGGCCAGCTGGAGGTGGCCGGGGGTGAGTGCCGCCAGCGGTTCGTCGGCCTGCTGACCGAGGCCGATCGTCTCCAGCACGTCGTCGGCCGTCGGCAGCTCCTTGCCCGAGTCGCGCGCGGCGAGCTGGGCGAACTCGACGTTCTCCCGCGGCGTGAAGTAGGGCAGCAGGTTGCGGGCGGCGCCCTGCAGCATCAGGGAGATCTCCCGGGCCCGCAGCGCGTCCAGCTCGCGCGGAGCGACCGCCGAGAGCTCGTGGTCGCCGATGTGGATCTTGCCGGCGCTCGGCCGGAAGAGGCCGCCGAGCAGGCTCAGGAGCGTCGACTTGCCGGCGCCGGACGGCCCCAGCAGCCCGATCAGCTCGCCCGCTCTGACGTGCAGGTCGACGCCCGACAGGGCGGCCACGTCATGGCCCTCGGAGTGGTAGATGTGCACCAGCCGGCTGGTGACGATCGGCAGTCCCGTCACAGCGTCTCCCGCACGCGCTCGAGGGTGGACCGTCCGGCGATCGCACGGCCGATCAGCACGCCGGTGACCATGAGCACGAGCACGGCTCCGAGGAGGGCCACGGCCACCGCTCCCCACGCGGCGGACAGGTCGAGCGTCGAGACCTGGGGCGCGGTGGCGAACAGGGGGATGGTCGGCAGCGCGAAATGGGCGCCGATGACCCCGCACACGACCCCGGCCGCGAGGGCGAGGCCGATCGCGATCAGCTGCTCGGCGACCGCGATCCGTCGTACCGACCTCCTTCCGACGCCGCTCATCCGGAGCGCGGCGAAGTCGCGCGACCGGAGCCGCCAGGTGGTCACCGCGATCACCAGCAGCACCAGGATCCCCGTCAGCAGGCCGGCGATCCCGACCACCACCGCCAGCTGGAGGCTCCAGGCCGCCGTCGACTCGTCGTACGTGCGGCGGACGTCGGTCAGGGTGTGCGTGTCACCGAGCCGGATGTTCTTCGCCGTCATCGCCGTGGTCACCCGCGCCAGCAACGCCGGGTCCTCGTGCGCGAACCAGAGCATCAGCTGGGCATCCGGGTCGAGCGAGGTGCCGCGCTGGACCACGTCGAGGTTGACCAGCGCCGTGTTCGACTGGGCCGCGGGCACCCGCGGCACCCGGCCCACCCGCCGCGCGTCCTGCGTGTCACCGGACAGAGCAGTAGCCGTGAAGTCGTTGCCGTGGCTCCCGTCTGGCAGCCGGCCGGCGACGATCGCGGGCACGCGCGTCGGGAACCAGGCCTGGTGCACGGTCACCGTGTTGACGCCTGACGTGTTCAGCCCGATCCGCATCTGGTCGGCAGACGTGGAGGTGACGGTCAGCTTTCCCGTGGTCGCGTCGGCGACGGAGTCCCACTGCGTCGCCGGGCCGAGCGTGACCGGCTTGCCGTCGGCGCGGAGGCCCTTGAGGGCGATGGTGCCGAGGAGCGAGCTGCCGGGCGTGGTGGCCACCGTGATCCCCGACAGCTTGCAGGGGCTGTGGCAGTGCAACGGGGCGCCGAAGCGGCGGGCGTGGGTGCCGGTCGCGACCGTGCCCAGCGGCACACCGAGCGTGGAGTTGTGGTTGTCGACCAGGTTGAGGGTGACCGTCGGGGCCACGTCACCTCCGGGGCCGGTGACCTGCAGCTTCCCGCTCGAGACCCTGCCGGTGAGCCGTTCGCCCTGCACCTCGATCGGGTCCTGCGTGGGCGGGGCGATGTCCTGCCAGCGCATGCGCAACGGGTCCTGGCCCGGGAACAGCCCGATGTGCCGGAACTGATCCGGCACCACCGCCAGCGTCGACGGCGCACCGGTGCCAGGCGGGCTGACCTTGACCACGGGGGTGACCGAGCTGCCGTCGGGGTCGAGAGAGGCGAGGACGCTGCGGACCGTGACCAGGTCGGCGTCGAGGACGGTGGCCACCTGCGGCGCACCGGACTGCTGCTCCGCGGCGTCGGCGCGGTTGCGGGCGCCGACCACGAGGGCGTCGGCGGAGAAGATCAGCAAGGCAGTGGCGACGGTGACGATCGCGACCGTACGACGGGTGGCCGGCGTACGTGCGGCGTCGAGCACCCCGACGCCGAGCCGCACCCGGCCCCGGCGCAGCAGCCGGTGTCCGGCGGCCGCGGCGATCGGCACCGTCACGTGCGCGAGCAGCAGGCCGACCAGCAGCGCCAGCAGCGCGGGCGCCGCCAGCGCGATCGGGCCGCCGAGGCCGCCGGTCACGAAGGCGACCACGGCGGTGCCGGAAGCGGCGACGACGAGTGTCTCGAGCACGCCGAGACTCCACCCGCTGGCCCGCGTCGGCACCCGGCGCAGCAGCGTCTCGACCGGCTCCCGCGTGACGCGCCGTACGGCGAGGAGCGTGAGCAACGCCAGCACCGCCGCAGCGCCCAGCGTCGCCAGCACCGGGGCGAGCCGGATCTCGAACGGTGCCGAGCCGGGCAGGAACAGGGACCGCGCGGCCCAGCCGAGCACCAGCGCCACCACCACCCCGGCCGGCACCCCGGCCAGGACGACGGGGAGCAGCTCACGCAGCAGCAGCCGCTGGGCGCCCGCGCGACCCCGGCCGCGGAGCAGCGCGAGCGCGACCTCCGGCCGCCGCTGCTCGGTCGCGGCCGCCAGCACCAGCCAGAGCACGACGAGGGCGAGCAGGCCGAGCTGGAGCATCAGCAGCGGGATGGTGATCTGGGACTGG
>JBDUAP010000308.1:0-3591 GCA_040004585.1 Sporichthyaceae bacterium | reverse complement strand
CACCGCACCGGCTGGCTCGCGTTGCGCCACCGCGCCGCGGACATGAACACCCTGATCACGCTGGGCACCACCGCCGCGTACAGCTACAGCCTGCTCGTCACCGTCGCTCCGCGGTTGTTCCCTGCCGATGTGCGCGAGGTGTACTTCGAGGCAGTCGGGGTCATCCTCACCCTCATCCTGGTCGGGCGACTGCTGGAGGCCAAGGCCAAGGCCGGCACCGGTGAAGCGATCCGGGCACTGCTCCAGCTGCAGGCCCGCACGGCCCACGTGGAACGCGGCGGCCTGGAGGTCGAGATCGCCGTCGAGGACGTCATGGTCGGCGACGTCGTGGTGGTCCGCCCGGGAGAGAAGATCCCGGTCGACGGTGAGATCCTCGACGGCCGGTCGACGATCGACGAGTCGATGGTCACCGGCGAGTCACTCCCGGTCGCGAAGGCCGCTGGCGACACAGTGATCGGCGCAACCGTCAACGAGACCGGAACGTTCCGGATGCGGGCCGCCCGGGTAGGGCGCGACACCGTCCTGGCCCAGATCGTACGGATGGTGCAGCGTGCGCAGGCATCGAAGGCACCAATCCAGCGGCTCGCCGATACCGCCTCCGGCTTGTTCGTTCCTGCGGTCATGGTCGTTGCGCTCGCCAGCTTCGCCATCTGGTACGTCGCCGGACCGTCGCCCGCCCTGACGCTCGCCCTGGTCTCCGCCGTCGCGGTCCTGATCATCGCCTGCCCCTGCGCGCTCGGGCTGGCCACCCCGCTCTCGATCATGGTCGGCACCGGCAAGGGCGCCCAGGCCGGCATCCTCATCCGCTCCGCCGAGGCGCTCGAGACGGCACACACCCTCGACACCATCGTGCTGGACAAGACCGGCACGCTCACGGTCGGTGCGCCGGCCCTCACCGACATCGAAGCCCAGCCGGGCTACGAACCCGACGACCTGCTGCAGCTCGCCGCCTCGGTCGAGGCCCGCTCAGAGCACCCCCTCGCAGGCGCCATCCTGCGCGCCGCGCAGGAGCGCGGCCTCCCCCTGCAAGAGGTCTTTGAGTTCGAGTCGATGACCGGGAGAGGTGTCCGCGGAAGCGTGAACGGCCGGCAGGTCACCGTTGGCACTCGGCGGCTGTTCTCCGAGGCCGCGATCGAGCTGAGCCTGCTCGGGTCGATCGCTGATCGGCTCGCCGATGCCGGCAAGACGGCCATGCTCGTGGCTATCGATGGGCGGCCCGCCGGTGTGCTCGCCGTCGCCGACACCATCAAGCCCGGTGCGGCCGCCGCAATCGCCGCGCTGCGACGACTTGGCCTTGAGGTGCACATGCTCACGGGTGACAACCCGCGCACCGCCGCGGCAATCGCTCGCCAAGCCGGCATCACCCATGTTCTCGCGGAGGTGCTTCCAGAGCACAAGGCCGACGAGATCCGCCGGCTCCAAGAGACGGGGCACCGTGTCGGCATGGTCGGCGACGGCATCAACGACGCCCCTGCTCTGGCCGCCGCAGACGTCGGGCTGGCGATCGGCACCGGCACGGACGTCGCGATCGAAGCCGCCGACATCACCCTGATGTCCGGGGCGCTGCACGGCGTGGTCACGGCCGTCGCGCTAAGCAAGGCGACCATGCGCAACATCCGGCAGAACCTGTTCTTCGCCCTGGTTTACAACGGCGTCGGGATCCCGATCGCCGCCGGGGCGCTCTACCCGCTGCTGGGCTGGCGCCTCTCACCCATGCTCGCGGCTGCCGCGATGGCCGCGTCGTCGCTGTCGGTGGTCGGCAACGCCAACCGCCTGCGTCGCTTCCGTCCTACGGCGCCGCCTATCGACGTCTTGCCACCGGGCATCGACGCGAACACACAGCCCCGGATGCCGGTTGGCGCTGCTGCAGTGGGCGGTGAGCGGTGATGGAACAGGACTACGGCTTGTGGCCGCTAGTCATCATCAACAGCCTGCTGCTCATCTTCTTCGCCGGTAGCATCTTCCACCCCCGCACCCAAAGGGACTGACACCGGTCATGAGCCAGTCCCAAGCCGAGATGCGAAGTGCGCAGATGCGGCCCGAACACCGACCTGCGCACCCCGACGACGAACGAGCCGTCACGTTGCTCGATGCCGTTGGACTGGTCAAGTCCTACCGCCGCGGCGTCTGGCCGATGCGGCGGCGTCAACCGGTGCTGCGCGGGGCGGACCTCACCCTGCGCGCCGGTGAGGTCGTCGGGCTGGTCGGGGAGAACGGCTCAGGCAAGAGCACCTTGATGAAAATCCTCGTCGGTTCGCTCCAAGCCGACAGCGGCAGCGTGACCCACACCGGCAGGTTCGGCTACTGCCCGCAACAGCCGCTGGTCTACGCGCGCCTTACCTGCGACGAGCACTTCGACCTGTTCGGTCACGCCTACGCGATGACCGACCGCGCAATCATCACCTCCCGTGACGCGCTCTACGAGTCGCTCGGCTTCGAGGGTTATGCAGGCACCCGGGCCGAACAGCTCTCCGGCGGCACGCTGGCCAAGCTCAACCTCGGCATCGCGCTGCTCGCCGACCCCAACTTGCTACTCCTCGACGAGCCCTCCGCAGGGTTCGACTGGGACACCTACCAGAAGTTCTGGATCCTGGTCGCCGAGCGCCGCGGAAGGGGTCGCACCGTGCTCATCGTCAGCCATTTCGTGTTCGACGAGGAACGGTTCGACCGCATTGTCGAAGTCAAGGACGGTCTCGCGGTGCCGCGATGACCACCACCTTGTTCTTCCGCCGGTTCCTCACCGACTACGCTCGCAACCCGGTCAACCTGCTGCTGCTCGTCCTCGTCCCCACCGTCTTCGTTGTCGTCGTGGCCGGCAGCATGGCCGATTCCGCCAAACTGCTCGGCGGCGTCGGCGGCCCAGCGGTGGAGACCGCGACCGCTGGCTGGGCGGCAGCATTCTTGGCCGGGATCGCCATGTACTTCCAGACCGCCGCGACGCGCGAAACCGACCGACGCGTCGTCATCGCCGGGCTCCATCCCGGGCGGCTCGTCGCGGCCAGACTGATCACTGGAATTGCCCTTGCCGTCCTGGCTTGCGCCGCCGCTCTCGTCGCGCTCGCCGCACGCAACGGCATCGACCATCCGGTGCGGGCCGTCATCGGCACCCTGATGTTCGCCGTCATCTACGTGGCGATCGGAGCCGCAGTCGGCTCGCTCACCAGCAACCCGGTCAACGGCACCGTCATCGTTCTGTTCATATGGATCTTCGACGTGTTCTTCGGGCCTGCTATGGGGGCGGCGGACCGGGTCGCGACGCGTGGGCTGCCCACCCATTTCGTGACGCTGTGGATGGTTGACCTGCCCTCCGGGCACGGTGGCCGGATCGGCGACCTTGGGTGGGGCCTGGTCTGGACAGTCGCGGCCATAGTCTGCGCGTGGGTGCTGGCCGCGTCCCGCACGCGGTCCCTGCAGCCCCGCGTTCGTTCCGCGGACCCGCACAGTCGCAGGGTGGCGTTGACCGCGTCCGGCCGGGCCGTCTGGCGCGATGCTCGACGCAACCGCGTCCAATGGGTGCTGTTCGTCGTCGTCCCGGCGGTGTTCATCCTCACCGCGGATGCGGTCACCCCCAACAAGCCGATCGTCCTGACG
>JBDUAP010000307.1:0-3604 GCA_040004585.1 Sporichthyaceae bacterium | reverse complement strand
GGCCTGCGCTGGCATCGCGGGCGGGGGCAGGGCACACGGGTCACGGAGGGATACCCGCCGCCGAGGTCCGACATTAGGCTGCGGCGCATGACTGCTGCCACCCCTGATCCCGAAGCTGGCCGGCGCGCCTACGAGCTGGACCGCGCCCATGTCTTCCACTCGTGGTCGGCGCAGGCCGCCCTGCAGCCGATGGTGATCGCCGGCGCCGAGGGCTGCTACGTCTGGGACTACGACGGCAAGCGCTACCTCGACTTCTCCTCCCAGCTGGTCAACGTCAACATCGGCCACCAGCACCCGAAGGTCGTTGAGGCGATCCAGCAACAAGCCGCGCGCCTGTGCACGGTCGCACCGCAGCACGCCAACGACCAGCGGTCCGAGTGCGCGCGCCTCATCGCTGAGCTGGCTCCGGGCGACCTCAACAAGGTGTTCTTCACCAACGGTGGGGCCGACGCCATCGAGAACGCCGTGCGGATGGCCCGCCTGCACACCGGGCGGCACAAGATCCTGACGACCTACCGCAGCTACCACGGCAACACCGCGACAGCCGTGCAGATGACCGGTGACCCGCGCCGGTGGCCCAATGACGGTGGCGCGACGGGCGTCGTGCACTTCTTCGGCCCCTACCCCTACCGCTCACCGTTCTGGTCGACGAGCACCGAGCAGGAGTGCGAGCGCGCGCTCGAGCACCTCGAGCAGATGGTCGCGTTCGAGGGCCCGGCCACCATCGCCGCGATCGTGCTGGAGACCATCCCCGGTACGGCGGGGATCCTGGTGCCGCCGGACGGGTACCTCGCCGGCGTACGCGACATCTGCGATCGCAACGGCATCGTCTACATCGCCGACGAGGTGATGGCCGGGTTCGGCCGGGCCGGCGAGTGGTTCGCCGTCGACCACTGGGACGTCGTGCCCGACCTGATCACGTTCGCCAAGGGTTCCAACTCGGGCTACGTGCCGCTCGGCGGTGTGATCATCTCCGACCCGATCGCCGAGACCTTCGCCGACCGGGTCTTCCCCGGCGGCCTGACCTACTCCGGCCACCCGCTCGCCTGCGCCGCCGCCGTCGCGAGCATGAACGCGATGCGCGACGAGGGCATCGTCGAGAACGCCGCCCAGATCGGCGCCACCGTCCTCGGCCCCGGCCTGCAGGAGCTCGCCGAGCGCCACCCCAGCATCGGGGAGGCCCGCGGACTCGGCGTCTTCTGGGCCTTGGACCTGGTGAAGGACGCCCAGACTCGCGAGCCGCTCGCGCCGTACGGCGGCAGCTCACCGGCCATGACCGAGCTGGTCGCCGCCTGCAAGGAACGGGGCCTGCTGCCGTTCACCAACTACAACCGGTTGCACGTCGTACCGCCCTGCACCATCACCGAGGCGGAGGCCAAGGAGGGGCTCGCGATCCTCGACGAGGCGCTCGTGGTCGCGGACGCGCACGTCACCTCCTCCTGAGCGCCGGTTCCGCTAGCGTCAGGGAGGTGAGCTACGACATCTATTTCGTCCGCCGCGACCCGGGGCAGACCTTCGCGGACGCGCTCGATGCCACGGAGGAGTCCTACGGCGGTGACCCGAGCCCGCTCGGGTCGGCGCAGTTGGAGCAGTGGGAGCGCATCATCGCCCGGGCCCGCCAGATCCTCGACGGCGTCGAGGAGTTCGCGACGGACGCCAAGTCTCGTGAGTTCTCCGACGCCGCGACGGGCATCCAGCTCTCGATGATCGCGGACGAGGTCTCGATCACCGTGCCGAGCGAACGGCCCGACCAGGACCCGGCGGCGCTGATGGCGAAGATCTACGCCCTGGCCCGGGTCGTCGAGGCCGAGACCGGCCTGGAGGGCTACGACCCACAGATGCAGGAGCCGATCACGGACCCCAGTCAGCAGTTGGCGGACCCGTTGCCGCCGTCAACCACGTCGACGACTGAGCCTGCGCCGGCCCAGCCCTCCGGCGGGCGGCGATGGTGGAAGTTCTGGAAGTGGTGAAGGCCCTCGTGGTCGGCTCGGGCGCCCGCGAGCACGCCCTGGTGCGGGCCCTGAGTCTCGACCCGGCCGTGACCGAGGTGCTTTGCGCGCCGGGCAACGCCGGCATCGCCGCGGACGTTGCCTGCCATCCAGTCGTCGTGACCGACGCCGAGGCCGTTGGCGACCTTGCCCGCACGCTCGGCGCCGATCTGGTCGTCATCGGACCCGAGTCGGCACTGGTCGCCGGCGCAGCCGATGCCGTCCGCGCCCGCGGGATCGACTGCTTCGGGCCGAGCGCGGCCGCGGCGCAGCTCGAGGGGTCCAAGGCGTTCGCCAAGGACGTCATGGCCGCCGCGGGGGTGCCGACGGCGCGGGCTTTCGTCACCGACACGGCGGCCGCTGGTGACACAGGGAAGGCCGTGGACGCTGCCCTGGACGAGTTCGGCCCGCCGTACGTCGTGAAGGACGACGGTCTGGCGGCCGGCAAGGGCGTCGTGGTGACCCACGATCGCGACGAAGCCCGGTCGCACGCGTCGAGGTGCAGCCGCGTCGTCATCGAGGAATACCTGGCCGGGCCTGAGGTCTCGCTGTTCGCGGTCACCGATGGCCGCATTGTCGTGCCGCTGCAGCCGGCGCAGGACTTCAAGCGGGTGGGCGACGGGGAAACCGGCCCGAACACGGGCGGGATGGGTGCCTACAGCCCGCTGCCGTGGGCGCCGGCCGACCTCATCGACGAGGTAACCAAGACGGTGCTCCAGCCCACCGTCGACGAATTGGCGCGTCGGGGGACGCCGTTCGCCGGCCTGCTCTACGCCGGGCTCGCGCTGACGCCCGGTGGCGTCCGGGTCATCGAGTTCAACGCGCGGTTCGGCGACCCGGAGACCCAGGTGGTGCTGGCCCGGCTGCGCAGCCCGCTCGGCCAGCTGCTGCAGGCCGCCGCGACCGGCCGGCTCGCCGACGTCGGGCCGCTGGAATGGTCGACCGACGCCGCGGTCACGGTGGTGCTCGCCGCCGAGGGCTACCCCGCCGAGCCGCGCACCGGCGGCGTCATCACCGGGCTGGACGTGGGCGCCAAGACGCCCCGAGCCGTGATCCTGCACGCCGGCACCGCCCTCGACCCGGAGGGCAACGTGGTGAGTGCCGGTGGGCGGGTGCTCTCGGTGGTCGGCACCGGCGCGACGGTCGCGGACGCGCGCGAGACGGCGTACGACGCGATCCGCTGCGTGCATCTCGAGGGCAGCCACTACCGAGCCGACATCGCGGACATCGCATGTCTCTGATCCCAGACGTGCTCGCCAGCCGTTACGCGAGTGCCGAGCTCGTGGCGATCTGGTCGCCGGAGCACAAGGTCGTTCTCGAGCGCCGGCTGTGGATCGCGGTCCTGACCGCGCAGCGCGATCTCGGCGTCGACGTGCTCGACGGCGTGATCGAGGCGTACGAGAAAGTGGCCGACCGGGTCGACCTTGCCTCCATCGCGCGCCGAGAGGCGGTGACGCGCCACGACGTCAAGGCGCGCATCGAGGAGTTCGCGGCGCTGGCCGGGCACGAGCAGGTCCACAAGGGCATGACCAGCCGCGACCTCACCGAGAACGTCGAACAACTGCAGATCCGGCAGAGCCTCGCGCTGATGCGTGACCGGGCCGTGGCTGCGCTGG
>JBDUAP010000306.1:0-3614 GCA_040004585.1 Sporichthyaceae bacterium | reverse complement strand
CAGGTCGGCCGGCGCGCCGCAGGCTTCGACCTCGTCCCAGGTCACTGGCGTCGACCGCCTCGGGCCGCAGCGACAACAGCGCCAGGATGATCCACGGCGCCGCGACGGCGAGCCGGGCGGCGTTGACGGTCCAGCCCTGCCGGGTCTCGAGCTCCGCCCGGGTGCGGGCGTCCTCGCGCAGGAACGCCGACAGGGTGCGCAGCAGCCGGCCGAGGTCGGTGCCGCCGACGTCACGGGCCATCCGCAGCGACTCCACGATCCGGTCGCCGACCGGGTCGGCCAGCCCCGCCTTGAGCCGGTCCAGCGACTCGTAGAACCGGCCGGTCGCGCGGTAGTCCTCACCGAAGCGCGCGAACGGGCGGCGCAGCTCCTCGGGGCCGCGCACGCCGACCTGGGTGAGGGCCTCGGGCAGGGACAGCCCAGCCCGAACGCCGGACGCGAGGTTGTCCACCACGTCGGGCCACAGGTCGCGCAGCTCGGCTCGCCGCTGCCGTTGGCGGTAGCGGACCAGGCCGAACGGCGCGGACGACGCGATCAGACCGAAGGCCAACGCGATCGCCGGCGACCGCGACACAGCGAGCATCGCGACCAGCACGAACCCGCCGACCCCGATGCACGACGCGAAAAGCGCGCCGGGCGTCACCGACTCGATGCCCGCCTGGGCGAGCATCTCGGCGACCTTGTCGCGCCTGGTCACCTTGTGCGGCTTCGGCGGAGCCGGCGGACCGAATGACCGCCAGATCAGGAACAGCCCCAGCCCGAACAGCAGACCGACGAGGGCGCCCATCAGCCGTCATACCCGTCATAAGGCGAAAGGAGTCGGGCCAGGTCGTAGCCAGCGCGTTCGAAGCGCTCTGGATGCGGCGGCCAGCCGTCGGCGCGGACGAGGCGCTCGCCCTTGGTCGCGAACACGTCGGCGGTCTCGACGACGTCGCCCTCGACGCGGCCGGGGATCGCGACGATCTCGCGTACGACGCGTCGGCCGTCGCCTTCGGAGGCAATCTGAACGACCAGGTCGATGCAGCCGGCCACTGTCGGGACGACGAACTTGTGGCCGACGTTCTCACCAGCGAGAAGCGGCAGCGTGCACATCTTGGTGACGGCCTCACGCGCGGAGTTGGCGTGAATGGTGCACATGCCGGGGAGTCCGGAGTTGAGCGCGATGAGCAGGTCGAGACTCTCCTCCTGGCGCACCTCGCCGACGATGATGCGCGAGGGCCGCATCCGCAGCGCCTCCTTGACCAGCCGGCGGAGCTTGATCTCGCCGGTGCCCTCGAGGCTGGGCTGGCGGCACTGCATGCTCACCACGTCGGGCAGCGGGATCTTGAGCTCGAAGACCTCCTCGCAGGTCACCACCCGCTCCCGGGTGGGGATGGCCGCGGCAAGGCAGTTGAGCAGCGTCGTCTTGCCTGCCTGGGTGCCGCCGGCCACCAGCACGTTCAGCCCACTGGCGACGGCCGCCTCGAGGAATCGTGCCGCCTGTCCGGTGACGGTGCCGAGCTGCACGAGGTCGTCGAGGTGGTCGGCCCGCACGACGAACTTGCGGATGTTGACCGACCAGTGCTGGCGGGTGATGTCGGGGATGGTGACGTGCAGCCGACTGCCGTCGGGGAGCATCGCGTCGACGAACGGGGTGGAGAGGTCGACCCGGCGGCCCGAGGACTTCAGCATCTTCTCGACCAGGTCGCGGACCTCGTCGGCGGTCAGGATCGTGGTGGTCAGCTCGTGGACGCCGTGGCGGGCGATGAAGACCTTGGTGGGCTCGTTGACCCAGATCTCCTCGACGGTGGGGTCGTCGAGGTACTTCTGGAGGGGGCCGAAACCGGCCACGGCATCGAACACCTGGCGCGCGGCGGATCGAAGGTCCACGAGCTGCGGGAGGCTCCCGGTCAGGCTGCGGTCGTCGTACTCCGCGATCACCTCGTCGACCAGACGACGGACGGCAGCCGGGTCGGCCACCGGGTCCAGGCCGCGGCGGCGAACTAGCTCGCGGACCTCGTCCTCGACCACCGTGATCGCGTTCACGGGGTCAACCTCTCACTGTGCCGCCCTGTGGACAACGGCCCCTGTGGATAACCTCACGCATCACGATCGGCGCGACTGTTGCCGCCGCACCCGCAGCCGGGCGTTGTCCGACTGAAGCTGCGCGTTGCCATGTAGTCATGGCTCGACCGTCACCTTGATGGCCTCACCTCTGGCGACGATGCCGAACGCATCGAGCACCTGCTCCAGCGGCAGCCGGTGCGTGATCAGGTCGGCAACTGGCACCGAGCCGGACGCGATCAGCTCGAGTGCCTGCTTGTTGTGCGCGGGGCTGGACCCGTTCGCACCGACGAGGGTGAGCTCGCGGTAGTGCACCAGGTTGGAGTCCAGCGTGATGGTCGCATTGTCCTTCGGCAGTCCGCCGAACAGGCTGATCCGACCACCGCGAGCCGTCATCAGCAACGCCTCCTGCTGCGCCTTGCCCGACGCCGCGGCGGTGATGACGACATCGGCCCCGCGGCCGTTCGTCAGCTTGAGCACCTCGTCGACGGCGTCGACCTCGGCCGAGCAGATCGCCGCGTCCGGCTCGACAACGCCTGCTGAGAGATCGAGCCGAGACCGGTCGAGGTCGATGAGAAAGACCCGCGGGGCTCCACGAGCACGTGCTAGCCGGACATGCAGACAGCCGATCGGCCCCGACCCGATGACCACCACGACGTCACCCGCGCCGACGCCGGCCAGCTCCTGGCCGTTGATGACACAGGCGAGCGGCTCGGCGACCGATGCCTCGTCGAAACTCACTCCCTCGGGGATGCGGTTGAGACCGTCGGCGGCGAGCACCTGCCGAGGCACGATCAGGTACTCCGCGAAACCGCCCTCGTAGTGGTAGCCGACGGACGTCTGGTTCGGGCAGATGGGCATCCGTCCGCGGCGGCACTCGTCGCACTGCCCGCACGGCACCGCCGCGATGACCTGGACGCGATCACCGGGCGACCAGCCCTCGACCCCGTCGCCGACCTCGACCACCTCGCCGGCGATCTCGTGGCCCATCACCCGGGGCGGGTCGATGTGCTGATGGCCATGGTTGAAGATCTTGACGTCGGTGCCGCAGGTCGAGCACGCCCGGACCCGGATCTTGATCTCCCCCGCACCGGCGGTCGGTTCGGGCATGTCCTCGAGCCGGACGTCGCCGGGCTGGTAGAAGCGGGCGACTCTCATTCGTCCTCCTCATCGGCGCCTGGTCGGGTTCCATCAGGATCTGGGCCAGCACCGATGTCAAGGGGTGCCGTTCTGCGATTCGGCCTCGTGAGGCGGCTGCCCTGCCGCGTACGCTGACGCTGTCGTGATCTCGTCCTCCCCCCACCTCCCGCCGTCCGCGGAGCCATCCCGACTCGGCCCCGAGCAGCGCCGAAGCGTGCTCGAGATCGCGCCGCAGCACGAGCTCGACGTGGTCGTCGTGGGCGGGGGTGTGGTCGGTGCCGGTGCGGCGCTGGATGCGGTCACCCGAGGCTTGTCGGTCGGCCTGTTCGAGGCGCGGGACTGGGCCTCGGGCACATCGAGCCGTTCCAGCAAACTCATCCACGGCGGCCTGCGCTACCTGGAGATGCTCGACTTCCGGCTGGTCCGCGAGG
>JBDUAP010000305.1:0-3633 GCA_040004585.1 Sporichthyaceae bacterium | reverse complement strand
GGACGGGCGGGTGTTGCTGAGTGACGTGACGTTCCGGGTGGGGGACGGCGCCAAGGTGGCCCTGGTCGGGGCGAATGGCGCCGGGAAGACGACGTTGCTCAGAGTCGTCTCCGGCGACATCGACGCCCACGAGGGTGCGGTGACGCGCTCCGGCGGGCTCGGCGTGATGCGCCAGTTCGTCGGATCGGTGCGGGACGAGTCGACCGTGCGCGACCTGCTCGTCTCGGTCGCATCGGCCGCCGTACGCGCTGCCGCCGCGGCGTTGGACAACGCCGAGCGGGCGATGATGGAGCGCGACGACGAGCCGACCCAGCTGCGCTACGCGCAGGCCCTGGCCGACTGGGCCGACGCCGGTGGCTACGACGCCGAGGTCCTGTGGGACACCTGCACAGTCGCTGCCATCGGGGTGCCGTTCGAGCGGGCCCAGTGGCGGGAGGTGCGAACCCTCTCCGGCGGGGAGCAGAAGCGGCTGGTGCTCGAGGCGCTGCTGCGCGGACCCGACCAGGTGCTGCTCCTGGACGAGCCGGACAACTACCTCGATGTGCTCACCAAGCGGTGGCTGGAGGAGCAGCTGCGGGACTCGCCCAAGACCGTGCTCTACGTGTCGCACGACCGCGAGCTGCTCGCTCGTACGGCGACCAGGGTGGTCACCGTCGAGCTCGGCGCCGCCGGCAACACCGTCTGGACGCACGGCGGCGGCTTCGCGACCTACCACCAGGCACGCCGGGACCGGTTCTCCCGGCTCGAGGAGCTGCTGCGGCGCTGGGACGAGGAGCATCAGAAGCTGCGCGAGCTGATGCTGATGTACAAGCAGAAGGCCGCCTACAACTCCAAAATGGCCGGGCGCTACCAGGCCGCGGTGACCCGACTGCGCATGTTCGAGGAGGCCGGCCCGCCGCAGGCGGTGCCTCTGCAGCAGGACGTCACCATGCGCCTGCGAGGGGCGCGCACCGGTAAGCGGGCCGTCGTCTGCCAGAACGTCGAGCTGACCGGGTTGATGAAGCCGTTCGACCTCGAGGTCTGGTTCGGCGACCGGGTCGCGGTGCTCGGCTCGAACGGCTCCGGAAAATCCCACTTCCTGCGGCTGCTCGCTGCCGGCGGCAGCGACCCCGACGTCGAGCACCGCCCCGTCGACGACGTGCCCATCGGGCCGGTCAGCCACACCGGGTCCGCCCGCCTGGGCGCCCGGGTCAGACCGGGCTGGTTCGCGCAGACCCACGAGCACCCCGAGCTGGTCGGCCGGACACTCCTCGACATCCTCTGGCGCGGTGACGCCCACCGGGCCGGGATGGGTCGGGAGGAGGCGTCCCGGGCGCTGGACCGTTACGAGCTGGCTCATGCCGCGGAGCAGAAGTTCGAGACGCTGTCCGGCGGCCAGCAGGCGCGGCTGCAGATCCTGCTGCTGGAGCTGTCCGGGGCGACCCTGCTGTTGCTGGACGAGCCGACCGACAACCTGGACCTCGTGTCCGCCGAGGCCCTCGAGGAGGGGCTCGAGGCGTTTGCGGGCACCGTCCTCGCCGTCACACATGACCGCTGGTTTGCCCGTGGCTTCGACCGGTTCCTTGTGTTCGGAGCCGACGGTCGGGTCTACGAGTCCGACGAGCCGATCTGGGACGAGGGCCGGGTGGAGCGCGTCCGCTGAGCAGTACGCCCCTTTCCATCCGGTCTGGGGAGGGCTACCTTCCGGCCGAGGCCTGTTGTTCAAAGGCTCGCTGCTGCCCCCGGAGAGTCCCTTGTGTCGCCTCCACGTGGGGCGTGGTCGGCAAGGCTCCGGTCATCATCCCGCCGGTCGGCGAGGTGACCCAGCCGGCCAACGTGTCCATCCCGGGCAGCCACGGCTCGGAGATCGGCTGTCCCGACAGCAGCACCGACGGCGGCACCGACCCGGGTGACTGGGACCCGGTGTGCCCGCAGGCACAGCTGCAGCTCGATGCCGACGACCAGATCTGGAAGGGCACCCGCTCGCCCGCTCAGGGCGGATACGCCTTCAAGGCCGCCATCAACAAGGCCTATGACGAGAACTACGGCGTGGGTGGCGTCGCGGGTGGCGCGGACGTCGGCTACACGACCGACGGCAGCCCGGTGACCTACTACTACGACCACCGGACGCATTGGGTCACCAACGACCGGATCAGCGACATCGTCGTGGCGACGGGGACCTTCCAGAGCGAGATGGGCTGCCCGAGCGACGGCGATGCGGCCTGCATGCGAGCTTGGTTGCAGGACCCGGACGGCAACAAGGTCTTTAGTCTCGGGACGACGCAGGTGCCGCCGGACACCTACACGGTCCGGGTCGCGAAGGACGGGGCGCTGGAGGGGCCGACGCTAAGCTTCACCGTCGATGCCGGGGACGCCACCACCTTCACCTACGACCCGGCCAGCCAGGCGCTCACGGTGACCACCGCGCCGCCGGGATGACCGTCCGGCCACCGGCGGATTTTGACCCCCCGGTGGCCTGGCAGGTATCGTGCGAGGTCGCCTGCGCCTGCCTTCCGGAGCCGTTTCCGGGCCGGGGCGCACAGCGTCGCGCAAGATCGACTTTGCGTCGAGCAGGACCGACCCGATCACGACTGACCCGATAAGGCCTTATCGTGCGCACGTACAGCCCCAAGCCCGACGACGTCACGCGTCAGTGGCATGTCATCGACGCGACCGACGTCGTGCTCGGCCGGCTCGCCACCCAGGCGGCCACCCTGCTGCGGGGCAAGCACAAGCCGATCTACGCCCCGCACCTGGACACCGGCGATTTCGTCGTCATCATCAACGCGGAAAAGATCGCCCTTACCGGCAACAAGCGGGAGAAGAAGATCGCCTACCGGCACTCCGGCTACCCGGGCGGCCTGTCGGCCACCCCCTACTCCGTCCTGCTCGAGAAGCACCCGGAGAAGGCGGTCGAGAAGGCCATCAAGGGGATGCTGCCGCACAACACGCTGGGCCGGGCGATGCTGCGCAAGCTCAAGGTGTACGCCGGCCCGGAGCACCCGCACCAGGCCCAGTCCCCTGCCCCCTTCGAGATCACCCAGGTCGCGCAGTAGCCCCCAGCGTGCGCCCGAGCCCCCTGAAGCGAGAGAGATTCCGTGGCTGAGACCACTAGTGAGACACCGGACACCAGCCCCGAGACCGAGGCGGCCGCGAGCCTGCCCGAGACTGAGGCCGCGGAGACCGAGACCTCGCCGGAGACCGGCACCGAGACCGGGCCCGGGAGCTACTCCACCGAGTCCGGCGACGCGCCAGCACCTTCGGTCCCGCGCGAGATCGTCTCCGCCCCGGGTGCCGCCACCGGTCGGCGCAAGCAGGCCATCGCGCGCGTTCGGCTCACCCCGGGCACCGGGCAGTGGACGGTCAACGGCCGCAAGCTCGACCAGTACTTCCCGAACAAGGTTCACCAGCAGCTGGTGAACGACCCGTTCGTGACCCTCGAGATCGACAAGCGCTTCGACGTCATCGCGCGCATCCATGGCGGCGGCGTCTCCGGCCAGGCCGGGGCGCTTCGCCTGGCCATCGCCCGCGCGCTCAACCTCATCGACGAAGACGGCAACCGCCCGGCACTCAAGCGAGCCGGGTTCCTCACCCGTGACCCCCGGGCAAAGGAGCGCAAGAAGTACGGGCTGAAAAAGGCACGCAAGGCGCCGC
>JBDUAP010000304.1:0-3653 GCA_040004585.1 Sporichthyaceae bacterium | reverse complement strand
TGTCCTCCATGGCCTGCCGGCTGTCCCAGGTCACGGAGGAGACGGCACGCCCGGCCACCCGGTCGAGCATGAGGCTGGCGCTGCAGAAGCCGTTCATTCCCTCGGCCACAGGCAGCACCTCTGAGCGAAACAGCTCGATGGCCTCGTCGATGCGCGCAGGGTCGGTTCGCAGCCACGTGCAGCGCACGCTGGTGCTGTCGTTGGTCCGGTGGTCGCGGTGCAGCACAGCGATCTCCCACTCGTCGACGCTCGCGTCGCCGCCGAGAATCTTGCCCGCCTCCTCGCGCATCGGTCGCAGCGAAGCGTCGGCCGCATGCATGGTCTGGTTGTCGTTCCAGGCGCTCGTCGCGATGCACAGCCCGGACGAGCGGTCGACGAGCATCGACAACCCGATGCAGCCGTCCATGGCCGTGATGGCGGGCATGACCTCCTCCGCCACGTATTTGATGCCTGCGTCAATGTTGGATGGACGAGCCCGAACCGTGGTGGAACGTGCGTACACGGCCATCTCCCTTCGCCGTGGCGGCACCAGGCGGCACCGCCTGCTCAACCCACCTTGCTCCTGACGACTGAGGCGCGCAATGGCTCCCCCATGCTCCGGCAGGCCCGGAACGCCAACCACAAACCCGCCTGGTCGGGACTCCGGTCCCATGACGCGGGACGGCCCGGTCGCGACGATGCCTTCATCGGCGGGTGACAGATCCGCCGCTCATGGAGGAGCGCGTGATGCGAACAGAGGATGCCCGTTTCGGCGGGTCGTGGGAGCGAGTCGGGGCGGCGAGCGGTGCGGCGTACGCCCTGCTGCTGATCGTTGGCGGCTCGATGATGACGGCGGGGACCTCGGAGTCGACGAACCCGGCCGGCGAGGAGGCGCTCGCGAGCTGGCAGCACATCGCGGAGACCGGTTCCGCGAAGCTGGGGCTCGGCCTCGCGCTGCTGGCGTTCGCGGCGTTCGCCGTCTTCCTCAGCTACCTGCACGGGGTGCTGAGGCGGGTCGAGGGCCCCGACAGCTGGCTCCCGACGTCCGCCCTCGTTGCCGGCGTGCTGGCGTTGGTCATCAAGTGGGGATCCGCATCGTTCGTCGGCGCCGCGATCGTGCGCAGCGACGAGCTCAGTCCTGACCTGGCACGCACCCTGAACGATCTCGACTCCGCGGCCTTCTGGGCGAGTTGGCTGCCGTACGCCGTGTTTGTCGGGGTGTCCGCATTGGTGATCCTGCGTACCCGGTTTGTCCCGTCAGCCTTCGGTTGGATCGGGCTCGTGCTCGCGGTTGCCGGTGTGGCGACGAGTGTGAGTGTCGACGTGGGGATGTCCGAGAACGGCGCCGCGCCGTACCTGCTGTCCGTGCTCTGGGTCCTGGCTCTCAGCATGGTGCTGGCCGTGCGAGGGCCGCGTCCGGTCGCGGAGCCGTCAGCCCCGAGGGTCGCAGTCGCCGCATGATGTTCGCGGCACCACTGTCCAGTTGGGCAGAAGCGGACGATCATGAGGCCATGGGTCGCGTGCCGCCGCGGTGGCTCGGTTGGGTGCTCGCTGCGCTCGCCTGGGCGCTCGTCGTGGCGGGGTTCGTGCTGACGAACCTCGGGAGCGGCAGCGGCTTCGCGGTCGACGCCGCCGTCGCTCCCGTCGTGAGCATGGCGCTGGCGTTTCCGGTGGTCGGTGCGCTGATCGCCTCGCAGCGGCCGCGGAACCCGATGGGCTGGCTGTTCGCGGGAGTCGGGCTGGTGGGCGGGTTGACGCTGGCGACGTGGGGCTACGCGCAGTACGGCATCGTGACCCGGCCGGGAGGCGTGCCGGGGGCGGTGGCTGCGGCGTGGGTGTCGGCCTGGATCTGGGTCTGCGGGTTCACTCCCCTGGTGACCTTCGGGCTGCTGCTGTTCCCCGACGGGCACCTGCCGTCACGGCGGTGGCGGCCGGTCTCGTGGTGCGCGACGCTGGCCGTCGCCCTGCTGGTCCTGAACGGGATGTTCCGGCCGGGCGAGCTGGCGAACCACCCGGCCCGCAACCCCGTGGGGATCGCCGGCGCCGCGCCGCTGTTCGACGTGCTGGTCGGCATCGGCCTGGCGTGCGTGGTTGTGGGCGCTCTCGGCGCGCTGGCGTCGCTCGTCGTTCGCTGGCGCCTCGGGGATCGGCTGCAGCGCCGCCAGCTCAACTGGTTCCTCGTGTCGCTGGTCCTCCTGCTGGCCGTGGCGTTCTCGCCGATCAACGAGGGCGCGCCGCTCCTGAGCGTCCCGCTGTCGTTTCTGACGACGGGCATGCTCGCCGGAAGCATCGGGGTCGCGATCCTGCGCTACCGGCTCTACGACATCGACGTCGTCGTCAACAGGTCCCTGCTGTACGGCGGGCTGACAGCGTGCGTGGTCGCCCTCTCGGCTGCCCTCGTCGGGATCCTGGGGCTGCTCATCCCGGACAACGCTCCCCTGTCGCTGCTGGGTATCGCGGTTGCCGTCGCGGTGGTCTTGCCGCTGCGCGACCGGGCACAGCACCTGGTCAACCGGCTGACGTACGGCGACCGCGACGACCCCTACGTCGCGGTTTCGCGGCTGGCCCAACGCCTCGAGCTCGCCGTCGTCCCCGACGCGGTCGTGAGCACCGTCGTGCACACCATCGCGCAGGCGCTGCGCCTGCCCTACGTCGCGGTCGAGGTCGAGCGTGACGGAGCGGTGGTGGCGCAGGCGGCTGCGGGCACGCGACACAGTGACGAGGAGGACGAGCGAACCGTGCGGCTGGAGCTCACGCACCAGGGCGAGCGGGTGGGCACCCTGGTGGTGGAGCCTCGTGCTGGCGAGCAACGGCTGGACCCGCGCGACCGGCTGCTGCTCGAGCAGCTGGCCCGGCAGGCCGGGGTTGCCGCGCACGCCGTACGCCTCTCCGGTGACCTTCAGGTCTCCCGGGAACGGTTGGTTGCCGCCCGCGAGGAGGAACGGCGCCGGCTGCGGCGGGACCTGCACGACGGTCTCGGGCCCACCCTGGCCGGGATCGCCCTCGGCCTCGACGTCGCCGACAACACGATGACGAACGACCCAGATGCCGCGCGGACCTTGCTCCGCGAGCTCAAGCACGAGACCGCAGCGTCGATCGGCGACGTACGACGGCTGGTCAACGGTCTGCGGCCCCCCGCGCTGGACGAGTTCGGCCTGACCGTTGCGCTGCGCCAGCATGCCGACCGGGTCAGCGTCCGCGACGGACGCCTGGCCGTCACGGTCGACGCTCCGGCAGACCTGGAGGCACTGCCCGCGGCGGTGGAGGTCGCGGCGTACCGCATCGCGATGGAGGCCATGACCAACGCGGCACGCCACGCCCACGCGCGGCAGTGCCGGCTGCGGCTCTCGGTCGACGACACGCTCGAGATCGAGGTGTGCGACGACGGCGTGGGCCTGCCTGCGTTCCGGAGCGAGGGCGTCGAGCTCGCGGCGATGCGCGAGCGCGCCGCGGAGCTCGGCGGGACGTGCCTGATCGAATCCGGCCCCGGCGGCGGGACCCGGGTGCTGGCCCGGCTCCCGCTCCAGCGGGGATGACAGCCGTGGATGACGTCCGGGTTCTCATCGCCGACGACCACCCCCTGTTCCGGCGCGGTCTGCGGTCGCTGCTCGACGGGAACGACGGGACGACCGTGGTGGCTGAGGCCGCGACGGGGATCGACGCGGTCATCCAGG
>JBDUAP010000036.1:0-12334 GCA_040004585.1 Sporichthyaceae bacterium | reverse complement strand
GGTTCCCGGGCCCGGGGGGCCCTGTAGTGAGATCTACATCGACCGCGGGCCCGAGCACGGCCCGGACGGCGGCCCGATTGTCGACGAGGACCGGTTCCTGGAGATCTGGAACCTCGTGTTCATGCAGGACGAGCTCAGCGCGGTGCGCAGCAAGGTCGACTTCGACGTCAGCGGACCGTTGCCGAAGCCCAATATCGACACGGGGATGGGCCTGGAACGCGTCGCCTACCTGTTGCAGGGCGTGGACAACCTCTACGAGATCGACGAGGTCTTCCCGGTGCTCGACCGGGCGGCCGGGATGGCCGCCAAGCGTTACGGCTCCGACCACGTGGAGGACGTACGCCTGCGCATCGTCGCCGACCACGTCCGCAGCGCCCTGATGCTCATCAACGACGGCGTCACGCCGTCCAACGAGGCCCGCGGCTACGTGCTGCGCCGCATCATCCGCCGCTCGGTCCGTTCGATGCGGCTGCTCGGCGTCGACGAGCCGGTCTTCCCCGAGCTGCTTCCCGTGAGCATGCAGGCCATGGCCCCGTCGTACCCCGAGCTCACCGACGGCTTCGGGCGCATCAGCGCGATCGCGTACGCGGAGGAGGAGGCGTTCCGCCGCACCCTGGTCGCCGGCACCACGATCTTCGAGACGGCTGTCGCCGAGACCAAGCGCACCGGAGCCACCGAGCTGGCCGGTGGTGAGGCGTTCAAGCTGCACGACACCTACGGGTTCCCGATCGACCTGACCCTCGAGATGGCCGCCGAGCAGGGCCTGCGCGTCGACGAGCCCGGCTTCCGGCGACTGATGAGTGAGCAGCGCGACCGGGCAAAGGCCGACGCCAAGTCGCGCCGCAGCACCCACGCCGACCTGTCCGCCTACCGCTCGCTCGTGGACGCCGGCGGCCCCATCTCGTTCACCGGCTACGACGAGGTCGTCTCCGAGTCGACAGTGCGTGGCATCCTGCTCGACGGCGCCGTGGTCCCCGCCGCCCCTGAAGGCGCCGAGATCGAGATCGTCCTGGACAGGACCCCCTTCTATGCCGAGAGCGGCGGTCAGCTTGCCGACCAGGGCCTCATCCAGCTCGCCGACGGCGGGCTGGTCGAGGTCCACGACGTGCAGTCGCCGATGCCCGGCATCGTTGTGCACAGCGGCCGGGTCGCCCGGGGCGAGGTGACCGCTGGCGTCGGTGCACTCGGCCAGGTCGACGTCGAGCGTCGCCGGGCCATCAGCAGGGCCCACACCGCCACCCATCTCGTGCACAAGGCGTTCCGCGACGCGCTCGGCGAGACCGCGACCCAGGCCGGGTCGGAGAACGCGCCGGGTCGGTTCCGGTTCGACTTCTCCGCCACATCGGCGGTGCCCCCGTCCGTGCTCAGCGACGTCGAGGCGCAGGTCAACGAGGTGCTCGCCGCCGATCTGGTGGTGCACGCCGAGGTCATGACCCAGGAGCAGGCGCGGGCGGCCGGGGCGATGGCGCTGTTCGGCGAGAAGTACGGCCCGCACGTCCGTGTGGTCTCGGTCGGCGAATGGGCCCGCGAGCTCTGCGGCGGCACGCACGCGCGGCGCTCCGGCCAGCTCGGCCTGGTCAAGATCCTCGGCGAGGCCTCGATCGGGGCAGGTGTACGCCGGGTGGAAGCCCTCGTCGGCGTCGACGCCTACCAGTTCCTGGCCCGCGAGCACGTGCTGGTGGCGCAACTCATCGAGGCCCTCAAGGTGCCGCGGGAGGAGCTCCCGGACCGGGTCGCGGCGCTGACGGCCCGGCTGCGCGAGGTGGAGAAAGACCTCGAGCGGGTCCGGTCCGCCCAGGTGCTGGAGGCGGCCGGGAGCCTGGCGGCGAACCCCACCGACGTCTACGGCGTGGCCGTCGTGGCCCACCGGGCGCCCGACGGCACCGAGGCCGACGACCTGCGCCGCTTGGTGCTCGACGTGCGAGGCCGCCTGCCTGCCGACCGACCAGGGGTCGTGGCCGGCATCACGGTTGCCAACGAGCGGCCCGTCATCGTCGTGGCGGTGAACGACCGTGGCCGCGAGTGGGGCGTCAAGGCCGGCGAGCTGGTGCGGGCCGCCGCGGGTGTCCTCGGTGGTGGCGGCGGCGGCAAGGACGACGTCGCCCAGGGGGGCGGGACGGACCCGTCGAAGGTCGACGAGGCGCTAGCCCGAGTCCAGCACGAGGTGGGCCAACGCGTCACCAACGCCTCCTGACGCGGTGAGAGCTGGGGTGCGGCTGGGGGTCGACGTGGGCGCCGTCCGGATCGGCGTGGCGTCCTGCGACCCGGCCGGGCTGATCGCGACCCCGGTCGTGACCCTGCGCAGGGGCCGCGGCGACCTGGCCGAGCTGGCCCGGCTGGCCACCGAGCGCGATGCGGTCGAGGTGGTGGTCGGCCTGCCCCGCACGCTGGCGGGCCGGGAGGGCCGCGCCGCGAGCGACGCCGTCGCCTTCGCCCAGCGGTTGGCCGACACCCTCGGCTCCACGCCGGTGCGGCTGGTCGACGAGCGGCTGTCCACCGTGGGCGCCCAGCGCGACCTGCGGGCGAGTGGGAGAGACAGCCGGCGGGGGCGTAGCGTTGTGGACCAGGCCGCTGCTGTCATCATCTTGCAGGCCGCCCTCGACGAGGAGCGTGCCACCGGGATCGCGCCGGGACGGCAGGTGCAGGCCGCGACATCCGGGGACGACACGAAGGTGGAGGAATGACGGATCTCTCGGTCTGGGCCGATGAGGATCAGCCGGTCCGCCGGCGGCGGCGCAAGAAGCGCGACCGCAGGGGTGGCCTCGCCGTCGTCATCTCCCTGCTGGTGGTCCTGGCCGTCCTGGCCGGGGGATACGCCCTGGTCCAGGGCGTCGGGTCCAAGATCACCGGAGCTCTGTCCGGCGGCTCCCAGGACTACCCCGGCCCGGGCACGGGCGAGGTCGTCATCGAGGTCACCCCTGGGCAGACCGTCGCCCAGGTCGGGCGCACGTTGAAGAAGGAAGACGTGATCTCCAGCGTCGACGCCTTCCTCACCGCCGCGAACGCGAACCCCGACTCCGCCAAGCTGCAGCCCGGCTTCTACCAGCTCAAGCGCAAGATGCAGGCCGGTGAGGCGCTCGCCCTGCTGCTCGACCCCAAGTCGCGCGTCCAGGCGAAGGTCGTCCTGCCGGAAGGGCTCCGGCTCGACGAGACGCTCAAACGGCTGGCCAAGACCACCGAGTTGCCGCTCGCCGACTACACCAAGGCGCTCAAGGACGCCTCCTCCCTGGGCCTGCCCGCCTACGCGAAGAAGAACCCCGAGGGCTTCCTGTTCCCGGCGACCTACGACGTGCCCCCGAACGCTGCGGCGCCTGACGTTCTCAAGCAGCTGTTCGCGAGGTACGCCCGCGCTGCCAAGGCGACCGGGGTGGAGCGCACCTCGCGCTCGCCGTACGAGCTTCTCGTCATCGCCAGCCTGGTAGAGGCCGAGGCACGCCATCCCGAGGACTTCGGAAAGGTCGCGCGGGTCATCTACAACCGGCTCGACAAGGGCATGGCACTGCAGCTCGACTCGACGGTCAACTACGCGCTCAAGTCCGACAAGAAATTGGTCAGCTTCAAGGACCTCGGCACCAACTCGCCGTACAACACCTACAAGCACACCGGCCTGCCGCCCGGGCCGATCAACTCTCCCGGCGAGCGCGCGCTGGACGCCGCGGTGAACCCGCCGGACGGCAACTGGCTCTATTTCGTCACCGTCAACCCGGAGACCGGTCAGACGAAGTTCACCGGGAGTTACCAGGAGTTCCTGCGTTTCAAGCAGGAGCTCAAGTCCAACCAGTGAGCCGCCGCGCGGCCGTGCTGGGCTCGCCGGTGCGCCACTCGCTCTCGCCCGTGCTCCACCGGGCCGCCTACGACGAGCTCGGCCTCGCGGACTGGACCTATGACGCGTACGACGTGGACGCGGTCGGGCTCGCGAGCTTCCTCGACGGGCTGGACGACTCCTGGGCCGGACTTTCGTTGACGATGCCGCTGAAGGCCGCGGTGCTGACGCTGCTGGACCGGTCGAGCGGGCTGGTGCGGGCTGTCGGCGGAGCCAACACGGTGCTGCTCGGCCCCGACGGCAGGCAGGGGGAGAACACCGACGTACCCGGCATGGTCGCCGCCCTGCGGGAACGCGGCGTCGACGGGGTGGGCTGGGCGTGCGTGCTAGGTGCGGGCGCGACTGCCGCGGCGGCCCTCGCCGCCCTGCGGCAGCTGGGGGAGTCGACGCCCACCGTGCTGGTGCGCGACCGTGGGCGCGCCGCCGGTCTGGAGCAGGCGGCGCAGCGCCTCGGGGTGCAGCCGCACGTCCAGGAGTGGTCGCCCACTAGCCTGGACGCGGTTGCCGGAGCCGACCTGGTGGTGTCGACCACCCCGGCGGGGAGCACGGACGCGCTGGCCGAAACCTTGCCGCCGCGGCTGGCCGGGATGCTCTTCGACGTGGTCTACGATCCGTGGCCCACGCCGCTGGCGACTGCGTGGCGGCAGCGCGGCGCTGAGGTGCTTGGTGGCCTGGACCTGCTGGTCCACCAGGCCGTTCTCCAAGTCGCCCTGATGACCGGGCGCAACGTCGACGTAGCGGCCCTGGTGCCCGTGCTGCGTGCCGCGGGCGAAAGATCGTTTCGCGCACCCTGACTCACGCTCAAGCCCGGACGGCTCCCCGCCGATGGCCATGGGGAAGCGGTCACACGGGCCGTTGCTGTCCACGAGGTGGGGCAATGAGCGAAGCGAACCACGCCGGCAGCGGCGTCAGCCGGTCGGCGAAGCTGGACCAGATCCTGGCCGAGCTGGTCGGCCAGGTGCCCGAGGTCGAGGCCGCCGCAGTGGTGTCCTTCGACGGTCTGGCGATGGCCGCGGCCCTGCCGGCCGGCATGGACGAGGACCGCGTGGCCGCCATGAGTGCCGCCCTGCTGTCGCTGGGCGAGCGTGCGGCCGAAGGACTGGGCCGCGGTGAGCTCTCACAGATCTACGTGGAAGGCGAGAACGGCACGGTCTTTCTGATCTCCGCCGACAACGAGGCTGTGCTGGTGGCCGTCGCCTCGCGCGGGGCGAAGGTCGGTCTGATGCTGTTCGAGGTCCGCCGTGCCGCCGCCTCCGTTGCAGACGCGCTTCGGGTGGAGACGGCACCCAGCCTGGTGCCGGTGGCCAGGGCAGAGCAGGGTCACGACGGTGCGACTGATGAGCAGGCCGACGACCGCAGCGAGGACGTCCCGCCGCTGCAGTTCGTGACCAAGCACGGCTGGGGCCAGCCGGAGAACGTGACACCGGCTGAGACGAGCTGGACCTGACATGAAGCTCGAAGGGTCCCTGGATGCTTTCAGCCTGCCGGATGTCTTCCAGCTGCTGAGCTTCACCAAGAAGACTGGTGGCCTGCACCTGTCCAACGACGGGTGCGACGGCGTGGTGTTCTTCACCGCCGGGCAGATCACTGGTGCATCTGCGGACACCTCGCGCCAGCCGCTGGCCAGGCGGCTGATCGGCAGCGGAGCCGTCGACGACGCTGCCCTCAGCGCAGCGGTCGAGCGTGCCGGCAACGACAAGGACGTGGGCGTGGTCAAGGCCCTGCTCGAGGCGAACGCGGTCGAAGCGGAGCTCCTGCGTCAAGCAGTGAGCGACCAGTCCGTCGACGCGGTCTTCGACCTCCTGGAGTGGCAGACCGGCGAGTTCGCCTTTGTCATGGACGAGGTAAACCCGGATGACGTAGGCGTCACCGGGCAGACCGAGAGCGTCGTGGCTGATGCCGACGGGCGCCGGGTCAGCTGGGAGACCGTGAGCCAGGTCATTCCCTCGCCGACCGCCATCCTGAGCATGCCCGTCGTTCTGGGCGAGGACCCCGACATCACCCGAGACGAGTGGGCGCTGCTGGCGCTCATCGACGGTCGGCGCACGGTCAACGACCTGGTCGACCTCACCGGTTGCGGCCGGTACGCCGTGGTGTCAACGCTGGCGGGGCTCGTCAGTCGCTCGCTGCTCGATGTCCGTGAGGAGGGGGACGAGCACGTGAATGTCGTCGTACGACGTCACCAGCTGCTCGGCCCGGTCGAGGTCTCGCCGGGCGCGCCGGCCGACAAGCCCGCCGCCTCGCAAGCTGATGACTCGCCACCTGATGACAGGGCCGAGGCGCCGCCCGCTGCCCGGACCGGGGCGCAGGACGACGCAGTCGCGGACGCGCCCGCGCATGCTGCTCCGCAGGAGTCATCCGAGGAACCCGAGCTGGTGGTGAAGGCCTCGGCCGGCGACGGCCCGATGATGCTCGGCGGCGCGCACGTGCCGGGCGACGTCGTGCCGCCGCGGTCCGAGCCGTTCCTGCCCCCTCGGCGGGCCGAGTTCGACGAGGGCAGCGGCGCAGGCGCAAACCGGCCGGTCCCGTACGCAACCTCAGGGGGGCCGGGTGGGGCAGGCGCAGGCGACGTTGTCGGCGCAACCGCACTCGAACCCCAGCCATCGCTTATCGAACGAGACCCGTCGGTCAACCGCAGCCTGATGCTGCGGCTGATCGCCGGGGTCAGGGGGCTTTAGGCCATGGCGTCAGCCCGCAACCGCCGTCGCGGCGGTCAGGCAGTCAAGGTGGTCGTCACCGGTCCGTTCTCGGCCGGCAAGACCACATTGATCCGCACCATCAGCGAGATCACGGTCCTTTCCACGGAGCGCGGCATCACCGACAGCACCCGTTCGCGTAAGGCCGAGACGACCGTCGCGATGGACTTCGGTCGCATCACGATCGACCGGGACCTGGTGCTCTACCTGTTCGGCACGCCCGGCCAGGAGCGTTTCGACTTCATGTGGGAGATCCTCGGCGAGGGCATGATCGGCTACCTGCTGCTCGTGGACGCCGAGCGCGAGGACTCCATCGCGGAGGCGAGCGGCATCCTCGAGGCGTTCCGGCGGATGGCACGGGTGCCGTACGTCGTGGCTCTCAACCGGGCAGCGCCGGACGACCACGCGCTGACCGAGAGGGTCCGCGAGACCCTCCAGATCCCTGCCGACGTGGCCATCATGTCGGTCGACGCCACCGACAAGGAGTCGGTCAAGAACGTCCTGTTGGCGTTGCTCTACGCGGTTCTCGACGAGGTCGAGACCGAAGCCGTCCGCGTCTGATCGGGTGCGGGTGGCCAGTTCCTGGGGTCTCGAGCCGTTGCCTGGCAGGCGACGCCGACCGGATCCGACCGTTGTCGTCCATCTCGTGTTCGCCGACCTGGGCGAGACCGTGCTGCCTGCCGGCTCGGCGCTGGCCAGGTCGATCGGGCAGATAGCCATGCTGCTGGTCGCCCGCGATGAAGACCGCCGCCCCGAGGGATCTTCAGGAGGTCCCCAGTCCGCCCGATGGAAGAGGGGCACCAACGTGGCTTCGACGGCAGGAGAGGGTGCGTGAAACAGCTCGGCGACATCCTCTTGGAGGGTGGGCTGGTCGACGCCGACCAGCTTGCGACAGCGTACGAAGAGCAAGAGCGGGTTGGGCGCGCCCTCGGCCGGGTCCTGATCGAGCAGGGCGTCCTCACCGAATCCCAGCTGGTGGCGGCGCTCGCGACTCAGATCGGCCTGCGCTTCGTTGACCTGGCCGAGTTCCCGGTGGACGGGTCCGCGATTGGGCGAGTGCCGGGACCGGTTTGCCGCCGCCACGCGGCCATCCCCATCGGCTTCGAGGACGGCAAGCTCCTGGTCGCGATGGCCGACCCGGCCAACGTCTTCGCGGTTGACGACATCCGCTCGCTCACCGGCATGGACGTCAAGCCAGTCGTCGCGACACGGTCGGATGTCTCGGCCGCCATCGACCGCTACTACCGGGCCGACTCCGACCTCGACGACCTCACCAGCGTCATGGACGCGCAGGAGGAGGAGGACGACCTCTCCAAGGTCAAGGAGATCGTCGAGGACGCCCCGATCGTCAAGTACGTCAACCTGCTCATCACCCAGGCCATCCAGGACCGCGCCTCGGACATCCACCTGGAGCCGACCGAAACCGACCTGCGGGTGCGGTTCCGGATCGACGGTGTGCTGCACGAGATCATGCGCTCACCGAAGGCCATCCAGTCCGGGGTCATCAGCCGGCTCAAGATCATGGCCGACATCAACATCGCGGAGCGCAGGGTCCCGCAGGACGGCCGCCTTTCGGTCAACGCGCACGGCCGCAAGATCGACCTCCGCGTCGCCACGCTGCCGACGGTGTGGGGCGAGAAGGTCGTCATGCGAATCCTGGACAACTCGACGGCCAGCCTCGACTTGTCCGTGCTCGGCTTCTCGGACCACAACTACGGGGTCTATTCCGACAGCTTCACCAAGCCCTACGGGATGATCCTGGTCACCGGACCGACCGGGTCCGGCAAGTCCACGACGCTTTACGCGACGCTGAACATCGTCAGCAAGGCCGAAGTGAACGTGATCACCGTCGAGGACCCGGTGGAATACCGGTTGGCGGGCATCAACCAGGTCCAGACGAACGTGAAGGCCGGCTTGACCTTCGCATCCGCACTGCGCTCCATTCTGCGTTCGGACCCAGACATCGTGCTCATCGGTGAGGTTCGTGACCACGAGACGGCGCAGATCGCGGTCGAAGCAGCGCTGACCGGTCACCTCGTGCTGACGACCTTGCACACGAACGACGCACCCTCGTCGATCACCCGGCTGATCGAGATGGGCATCGAGCCGTTCCTGGTCGGGTCTGCCCTGGACTGCGTGCTGGCCCAGCGCCTCGCCCGGAGGCTCTGTGCGAAGTGCAAGGAGGAGTTCACGCCCACGCACGAGATGCTCGTGCAGTCACGGTTCCCGTGGGACAAGGACAAGCCGCCGCCGAAGATCTTCCGCCCGATCGGCTGCCCCGCCTGCTCGAAGACCGGCTACAAGGGCCGGCTGGCCCTGCACGAGGTCATGCCGGTGAGCGAAAGCATCGAGCGGATGGCCGTGGAGCACGCCTCGGCAGCCGCCATCGCCGAGGTAGCCCGCTCAGAGGGCATGGTGACCCTTCGTGACGACGGCTTGGCGAAGGTGCTCGAAGGGATCACGTCGTTGGACGAAATCCTGCGTGTCGTCGTCTAAAGGCTTGGCAAGGTCGGCCTTGGCGCTCAAGCAGGACCCTCGCTCAACCGATGCCACGCAGGAGACAGATCTGGGCTCGTCCAGGTCGGCTTGGGTGTTGCGCGACCGCGCAACACGTCGAAAGGGGTCAGCAGGTGGAGACGTCCGGATTCCAGCCGGCGCAGCCAGAGGAGCCGGTCGCGTTCACGCCCGGCCCCGGCCCCGCGCCCGAAGAGGAGCACGCGGTTGTCGGCGGAGGGTGGAACTACTCTTTCGTCGCCGAGCCCGCGGTTGCCCCAGCGGCCCTAGAGAACGCCCCCGAGCCGCAGTACGCGCCTCCCGCGGCCCCAGCTCCGGGCTTGCAGGCTGAGTACCTGGCCGAGCGGCCCACACCCGTCGCGGACCTTCCCTACGTCGCGGCGACTCCCTATGTCCCGGAGGCGCTGGCCCCCGTCGCTGCGTCGCAGCCTCCTGCAGAGGCCTACGCCCCCGTGTTTCCCACGCAGCAGGCAGCCCCTGAACCACTCTCCGCACTGCCGGTGGCTTCCCAGGAGTGGCACGCCGACGTGGTAGCCGCGACGGAGACAAGCGTGCTGGTGGCCGAGCCCGAAGCCAAAGAATCCGCCTACCAGCGCCCGAGCACCGAGCAGGCGCTCGAGGACGAGGACATCTCCCTCAACGACCTCCTGATGCACGTTCTGGACACGGGTGCGTCCGACCTGCACCTCACCTCGGGCGCCCGCCCCGCGCTTCGGCTCAACGGCTCGCTGCACCAGATGGAGGACCAGCCGATCCTCACGCCTCCGGTCATCCAGCGGGTGATCTACGCCGCGCTGACCCAAAAGCAGCGGGAGAAGTTCGAGGAGAACCTCGAGCTCGACTTCGCCTACAGCGTGCCTGGCCGGGCCCGGTTCCGGGTCAACGTCTACCGCCAGCGCGACGCCATCGGGGCCGCGTTCCGCATCATCCCGTTCGAGATCAAGAAGCTCGAGGACCTCGGTGTACCGCCGTCCGTGGCGAACTTCGCGCAGCTGGCGCGTGGCTTCGTCCTGGTCACCGGTCCGACCGGCTCCGGGAAGTCGACGACACTCGCGTCGCTGATCGACATGGCCAACCGGACCCGTTCCGAGCACATCATGACCGTCGAGGACCCGATCGAGTTCCTTCACCGCCATCAGAAGAGCCTGGTGAACCAGCGCGAGGTCGGCGAGGACACTTGGTCCTTCGCCAATGCCCTCAAGCACGTCCTGCGCCAGGACCCCGACATCATCCTGGTCGGCGAGATGCGTGACCTCGAGACGATCTCGGTCGCCCTGACCGCGGCCGAGACCGGCCACCTCGTCTTCGCGACCCTGCACACCCAGGACGCGGCGCAGACCATCGACCGCGTCATCGACGTCTTCCCGCCCGAGCAGCAGCAGCAGGTGAGGGTGCAGCTTGCGGGCACCCTGCAGGGGATCGTCTGCCAGACGTTGGCCAAGACCGCCGACGGGCGCGGCCGTGCCGTCGCGACCGAGGTTCTCGTTGCGACCCCCGCGATCCGGAACCTGATCCGCGAGGGCAAGACGCACCAGATCTACTCGTCGATGCAGGCGGGCTCCAAGCACGGCATGCACACCATGGACCAGCACCTCGCGGAGCTGGTCAAGCGCAGCACGATCACCTATGAGACAGGCCTCGAGAAGTGCCACCACGTCGAGGACTTCAACCGGCTCGCGGGCCGAGGCTGAGAGGCATTCCGAGATGGCTGCAACGCTGACCTACCAGTACTCCGTCCGGGACAAATCCGGCAAGATCGTGTCCGGCACGCTCGAGGCGGAGAACCAGACCGCCGTCGTTTCGAAGCTCAAGAGCATGGGCTACGCACCGATGAGCGTCACCGAGAGCAAAGCCGGGATGAAGAAGGAGCTCTCCATCCCGGGGTTCGGCAACCGGGTGAAGCTCAAGGACCTGGCCATCATGTCGCGGCAGTTCGCGACCATGATCTCCTCTGGCCTGTCGCTGCTGCGCGCCCTGACCATCCTGTCCGAGCAGACCGAGAACAAGGCGCTCGCCAAGGTCCTCAACGAGGTGCGCAACGACGTCGAGACCGGTCAGGCGCTCTCCGCCGCCATGGCCAAGCACGTGACCGTCTTCCCGCCCCTGATGGTCAACATGACGCGGGCCGGCGAGGTCGGCGGCTTCCTCGACTCCGTCCTGTTGCAGATCGCAGCCAACTACGAGGCTGAGGTCAAGCTCCGCAGCAAGATCAAGTCTGCGATGACCTACCCCGTCGTAGTGTTCGCCATCTCCATCATCGCGGTGGTGGGCATGCTGCTGTTCATCGTCCCGGTGTTCGCCAGCATGTTCGACGACCTGGGCGGCACGCTGCCGGCGCCCACGCGCATCCTGGTCTTCATGTCGAACGCTCTCAAGTTCGCCATGCCCGTGCTCGTCGTCGGCCTGGTCGTGGGCTTCTTCGTGTGGCAGAAGGTCAAGCACACCGAGAAGGTCCGCAACGTGCTCGACCCGATCAAGCTGAAGCTGCCGATCTTCGGAAAGCTGTTCCAGAAAGTTGCGCTGAGCCGTTTCTCCCGCAACCTGGGGACGATGCTGTCCTCTGGCGTGCCGATCCTGCAGAGCCTCGACATCGTGGCCGACACCTCCGGCAACGTCGTTCTGGCGCGCGCGGTCCGGGACGTCCAGGACAGCGTCCGCCAGGGTGAGTCGCTCGTCCAGCCGCTGGCCAAGCACTGGGTGTTCCCGGCGATGGTCGTGCAGATGATGGCGGTCGGTGAGGACACCGGCGCGCTGGACTCGATGCTGCACAAGATCTCCGACTTCTACGACCAGGAGGTCGAGGCGACGACTGAGGCCCTGACCTCCTTGATCGAGCCCCTGATGATCGCCGTACTCGGCGGGATCATCGGCTCGATGATCATCGCGCTCTACATGCCGATCTTCGGGGTCTTCAACCTGATCAAGGACTGAGCGCTCCCACGTCGAAAGTTCGGACGGGTTCGGTCGACAGACCGGGCCCGTCCAGCGTTTCCGGGTGAAAAGGGTCATGGGGACAGATCGAGAAAGACCGGGCGAGTCCTCAAGTGAGTTTCGCGGAATCCCGATGAATGACTTGTCATCGAACCTCTTCGGCCAGAAATGGCACACCCGTCGTGAGGCGGGGTCGCAAAGTCAGGGATCCGGCCTCACAGCCGGACAGCCCAGCTGCCTCGGTCGCACCATCGGGTCCCGGCAGGGTGAGCGCCGAACGGTTCAACCGGTCCCATATAGGGAGAGCACATGCTCGCTCGCATGCGTAAGTCCGAGGAGAGTGAGGGCGGATTCACGCTCATCGAGCTCC
>JBDUAP010000303.1:0-3658 GCA_040004585.1 Sporichthyaceae bacterium | reverse complement strand
AACGGGGGTAGCGGGGGTCAGGTGAAGGCGAGCGACCACGTGCCGGCGACGACGGCCACCGCGGTCGCCACGCCGACGGCGGCGATCGCGGCGAGGACCAGTGCCCAGTCGGCAGCGCGCATCGGCTGCGGTCGGGCGATCGTGCGGGGAACGCCGGCATCGAAGCCGCGGGCCTCCATGGCGGTTGCCAGCCGAACGCCGCGGCGGATGGCGGCGACCAGCACGGCGAACACCTGGGAGAAGCCCAGCTGGACCCGCACGACAGGTGACCAGCCCGCCTCGAGCCCGCGGGCACGCCGGGCCCGGGCGATCTGGTGCCAGTCGGCGGCGAGCAAGGGCAACAGTCGCAGCGCTGCCAGCGCGCCGTAGGCAAACCGAGGGCTGACGTGCAGGCGCTGGACCAGCGCGTCAGCGAGGTCCATCGGGTCGGTCGTCGCGAGCACCAGGATCCCGGGCAGCGCGATGCCCAGCAGCCGGAGCGCCACCGCAAGCGCAGACTCGACCGAGCCGACGATGAGCAGGTTCGCGATCGTGACCCCCGCGACGCCGACAAGCAGCGGCCAGGTACGGCGGACCAGCGTCGCCCAGCGCACGCCGGTGGCCGGAACGGCGGCCAGCTCGATCGCGAGCAGCACGGCAGGCGTGACCGGGTCGAGGGTCAGGAGCAGGCCGGCCATCACGATGGTGGTCGCCGCCAGCTTGGCGACTGGGTTACGGCGGGCCAAGGCAGCCGACGTGTCCGGCGCCAGTGGCGCGAGCAGGCTCACGGCAGCGCCAGCTCGCGGTCAGCCACTGCCTCGACCAACGCCCGGTCGTGGGTCACCAGTGCCAGCGCGGCACCGTTGTCGCGCAGGTCCGCGAGCAGCTCGGCCAGCGCGGCCCAGGTCAGCGCGTCCTGACCGAACGTCGGCTCGTCGGCGATGACCACGGTCGGCGCCGTGGCGATGGCGGTCGCCACCGAGAGCCGGCGCTTCTCACCGCCGGAGAGCGTGAACGGGTTGGCCTCGGCCAGCGCCGTGAGCCCAAGCCGCTCCATCAGCTCCTCCGCCCGCGCGGTGGCCGTCGCGGCGTCCGACCCGGTCAGCCGTGGACCCAGCGCGAGCTCGGCACGCACCGTCGTACGGACGAACTGGTGCTCCGGGTCCTGGAACACCGTGCCCACCGAGCGGGCCAGCTCGCGCCCAGGCCAGCGCCACAGCGGCTTGCCCGGCTGCTGCGCGGCGAGCGGGCCGACGGCGTCGACCGTTCCCGCGGTCGGGCGGATCAGCCCGGCCATGACGAGGGCGAGTGACGACTTGCCGGCGCCGTTGGGTCCGGTGACCGCCACCGCTTCGCCCGATCGCAGGGTGAGGTTCGTCGGCGGCAACGCGTCGCGGGTCGCGGCCGGGTAGCGCAGGCGCACACCCCGGGCCCGCACCAGCGGGGGACCGGCAGGCTCGAGCGCGGTGCGGCGTACGACGGGGAGCCGGCCGGGCACCCACACGCCGCGCGCAGCCAGCTCAGCCCCCTGCCGACCGAACACCTCTGCGGGTGCCCCGTCGGCGACGACACCACCGCCGGGCTCGAGGACGACTGCCCGGTCGACCAGGTCGACGACGTCGTCCACCCGGTGTTCGACCAGCACGCAGGTCGCCCGGGTCGTGTCCAGGACCCGCTCGATCAGGCTGCGGACGAGCGCCGCACCGGCCGGGTCGAGGTTCGCGGTCACCTCGTCCAGCAGCAGCAAACCGGGACGAAGTGCCAGGATCCCGGCGATGACCAGGCGCTGCTGCTCGCCGCCGGACAGCGCCGCTGTCGGTGTGTCCCGCCCACCGGGAAAGCCGACGGCGGCCAGCGCCTCGTCGACGCGGGCCCAGATCTCCCCGGCCGGCACGCCCCGGTTCTCCAGGCCGAACGCGACGTCGTCACCCGCCCGGTTCATCACGATTGCGGCCTCTGTGTCCTGCATGACCAGCCCGGTGCGCGCTCTCGTCGTACGCGCGGAGCGGATGTCTCGCCCGTCCAGCCGGATCGCACCCTCCACCTCGCCGGCGTCGGGGTCGAGCAGTCCGGCCAGCCCGGCGAGCAGGGTGCTCTTGCCCGAGCCCGACGGCCCGAGCAGCAGCACCCGCTCGCCGGGCTCGATCCGCAGGTCGAGCCCGCGCAGCGCCCAGGCCCGGCGCCCGGCGTGACGCCAGCCCCAGCCCGCGACGTCGACGGCTGCCGGTGAGGTCGCGGCCCCACCGCCGACCGGAACGCTCAGACGCTCACCTGGTCGCGGCCCGCGGCGAACAGCGCGAGCACGCCGGTGCCGGCCAGCGCCCGCACGAGCAGCCAGCCGCCGACCCCGGCGATCACTGCCGAGCTCAGCATCAGCAGGCCGGTGTAGGTGAGCTGCCACGTCCCCGACCAGGCGGGGTAGTAGAAGACGATGTCGAGCAGGGCCGCCGACGCACCGGCGACCGCGCCCGCCACGACCGCGGTCGGCAGCCGCCAGGAGGCGTAGGCGAGAAACGCGAAGACCAGCTCCGGCGCGGCACCCTCGACCAAGCCGTAGACCACGACCTGCAGCCCCCAGGGCGTCCCCAGCAGCGCGGACACGAGCGAGGCGATGACCATCGTGTAGATCGCGGCGCCCGGCTTGCGAATGATGAGCGCCCCGAGGACGCCGGGCAGCAGCCACACGCCGTACATGAATCCCTGGGCCGGCGGGAAGCCGGCGAAGGCGGCCGAGGTCGTGGTCCAGAGCTGGCCCCAGGCCCAGAACACGACGCCGAAGGCGACCGCGATCGAGGACGCGACGACGATGTCGACGGTCCGCCAGCGGCGCGGTGCAACGGCGGTCTGGTCGGAAACGGGCGGGTTGAGCGTGGTGTGACTGGTCATGGCGATGCTCCCAACTCCCTGCGCTGGCATTACCCAGATCAGGTACGAGGGTCTGCGGACTGGTGCCGCACTCTCAGCGCTGACGCGCTCCCCTGTGGCTGTGGTGTTGTCGCGCTCGACGCTAGCACCGCGGGCGCGGCGGTAGCGTTGCGCCTCGGAGGGCTCGCCTAGTGGCCGATGGCGGCGGTCTTGAAAATCGCTATGAGGGGTGACTCTCATCGTGGGTTCGAATCCCACGCCCTCCGCCAAATTTTTTTCCCTTGCGAACCGCGGTGCGCCGCCCCGTTGGCCGCGATCGCACCGTTTGCCGGGTCAGGTGCGGATAGGGCGCATCACCGGAATCGCCGCGAGCGGCTTCTCCCCGCCGTACGGCACCACCGTCCAGAATCTCGTCACATTCGGCGCGCGGGTCGGAGCGTTCACGACCTCCTCCTGGAGCGGAACGAGCGGCGGCCTCGGATGGAAGCCCTACTACGACGACGTCGACACCACCAGCCGGTCGCAGACGCAGACCGGATTGCCAAACGGCTACACCTACTGCTTCTCGGTCCGGGCCCGCGACCGGGCCGGCAACGTGACGCAATGGAGCGTGCCGCTGTGCACGGCCAAGATGTACGACGACCGGGCGCTGAGCGCATCGGGGATCTGGACCCGCGCGACGGGCAGGTCGGGGTTCTACCAGGGCAGCTACAGCAAGAGCACGCGCCGCTACGCCACGCTGAGGATGACCGGCACGCGCGGTCGACGCGGTCGGGCTATCCCGCTAGCTAGAGGGCGCGGGCGCGTGCACTGC
>JBDUAP010000302.1:0-3658 GCA_040004585.1 Sporichthyaceae bacterium | reverse complement strand
GCATGGTGCACCAGCACTTCATGCTCGCCGACAACCTGACCGTGCTGGAGAACGTGGTCCTGGGTGGGGAGTCGATCGCCGGGATCGGTGACAAGGCCCGGGCGAGCATCAGCGAGATCTCCGACAGCTACCGCCTCGATGTGGAGCCCGACGTCCTGGTCGAGCGTCTCGGGGTCGGCGCCCGCCAGCGGGTCGAGATCCTCAAGGTCCTCTACCGCGGTGCCCGCATCCTGATCCTCGACGAGCCGACCGCCGTCCTCGTTCCCCAGGAGGTGCAGGAGCTCTTCGAGAACCTGCGCGGCATGACCGACGAGGGACTGACCGTCCTGTTCATCTCGCACAAGCTCGACGAGGTGCTCTCCGTCGCCGACGCCATCACGGTGATCCGGCGCGGAACGACGGTGGACACCGTGAAGCCGCAGGACGTCACCGCGCGCCAGCTCGCCGAAATGATGGTCGGCAGCGAGCTGCCCACACCCGAGACCCGCGAGTCGACCGTCACAGACGAGGTGGTCCTCGAGGTGCGGGGTCTGACGGTGCGTGAGTCGGCGGAGGCCCGACCCACGGTCGAGGACGTGTCGCTGACCATCCACGCCGGCGAGGTGGTCGGCATCGCGGGGGTGGAGGGCAACGGGCAGGCCGAGCTTGTCGAGGCCATCATGGGCATGCGCCCCAGCACCGGTCAGATCATGATGGCCGGCGAGGACATGTCCCGCTGGGTCACCCGACGGCGGCGCGAGGCCGGCATCGGGTTCATCCCCGAGGACCGTCACCGGCAGGCATTGCTACTGGAGTCCTCGCTCTGGGAGAACCGCATGCTGGGCCACCAGACCGAGGCCCCCAACGCGAAGGGGTTCCTGCTCGACATCGGCGGCGCCCGGCGCGACACGGATCGGATCGTCGAGGAGTACGACGTGCGCACGCCCAGCATCGACGTGAAGGCCGGCGCCCTCTCCGGCGGCAACCAGCAGAAGCTGATCGTCGGGCGGGAGATGAGTCACCAGCCCCGGGTGCTGATCGCGTCCCACCCGACCCGCGGTGTCGACGTCGGTGCCCAGGCGGCCATCTGGGACCACCTGCGCCACGCCCGGGCAGCCGGGCTCGGCGTACTGCTCATCTCCGCCGACCTCGACGAGCTGATCGGCCTGTCCGACAGCCTGCGGGTCATCCTGCGCGGCCGGCTGGTCGCCGACGCCGACCCGACGAGCGTCACCCCCGAGGAGCTCGGCTCGGCGATGACCGGTGCGGGCGCCGCTGGGGCGTCATCGTCGGCGAAGCCGGAGCCGAGGCCCGCGGCCACGGTCGACACCACCGAGGCGGACCAGTGAAAGGCCGCTTCGACCTGCGGGGCGTCGGGCTGACGTTGGCCGCGCCGATCGGCGCCTTGATCATCGCCGCCGCCTTCTCCTCGATCGCGCTCGTAATCAGCGGCATCGACCCCTTCTTCGCCTTCTCGAAGATGCTCGACTACGGCACCCAGCCGGACAGCCTCGTCGACATCCTCAACAGGTCGACCTACTACTACATCGCGGCCGTCGCAGTGGCCATCGGCTTCCGGATGAACCTGTTCAACATCGGCGTCGACGGCCAGTACCAGATCGCCGCCATGGTCGCGGCTGCGGCTGGCGGCGGCTTCATCCTTCGCGGCCTGCCCGGGCCGCTGCTCACCGTGGTCATGGTGGTCATCGCCGTCCTGGTAGGCGCCGTGTGGGCCGGCATCGCCGGGCTGCTGAAGGTCACCCGCGGCGTGAGCGAGGTCATCTCGACGATCATGCTCAACGCGATCGGCCTGGGCATCGTCGCTTACCTGATCAGCCAGCGCGGCATCGGCGTGCTGCCGCCGGGGGGCAACATCACGACCACCCGCCTCCTCCCCGAGGGGTCGTGGGTGCCCGGCATCCCGCTCATCCCGGATGCGCGGGCCGACGTTTTCGGCTTCTTCCTCGTCGCCCTCGTGGTGGGTGTCGGCTACTGGTACGCGCTGAACCGCACCCGGTTCGGCTTCGACCTCCGCGCGGCGGGGGCGAACCCCTCGGCAGCTGTCGCGAGCGGCGTCGACGTCCGCAGGATGGTCCTCACCGCGATGTTGGTCTCCGGTGGTCTCGCCGGGCTGGTCGGGCTGCCGCTGCTCTTCGGCGACTACCACCAGTTCACCTCGGAGTTCCCCGGTGGCATCGGCTTCACCGGCATCGCGATCGCCCTGATCGGGCGCAACAACCCGGTGGGCATCGCGTTCGGCGCCCTGCTCTGGTCGTTCCTCGACCGCTCGCAGCAGATCCTCGACCTGGAGTCGATCCCCAAGGAGATCGTGGTGATCCTGCAAGGGGTCAGCGTTCTCTCCGTCGTCGTCGCCTACGAGCTGGTGCGCCGGCTGCGCCTCCGGCTCGAGCAGCGGGCGGTCGGCGAGCAGCTCGGCACCACAACACCGACCGACCCGAGCGCACCGACCGAGGACGCACTCGCGAAGGGGAGCCCGGCATGAGCGCCACCCAGGCGGACCGCCCCAGCGTCGACAAGCGGCCCCGCCGCCCGGCGGGGGCTCGCGCGAGCGCCAGGCCGTGGCGCGCGATGATCGCGGTAGCGGTGGGCTTGATCCTGCTCTCCTTCGTCCGGGTCATCACGGGTGCCGACGACCTCACCTCGGTGGGCACGATGCGCGAGGCGCTGCAGTGGGCGGTGCCCATCGGGCTGGCGGGTCTGGGCGGCCTGTGGGCCGAGCGCGCGGGTGTGATCAACATCGGCCTCGAGGGGATGATGATCCTCGGCACCTGGTTCGGTGCCTGGGCCGGCGTCACCTACGGGCCGTGGATGGGCGTGCTCGTCGGGGTGCTCGGCGGCGCCCTCGGTGGCGCACTGCACGCGCTCGCGACCGTGACCTTCGGCGTCGACCACATCGTGTCCGGTGTGGCGATCACCATCCTGGCCGCCGGAGTCACCCGCTACCTGTCGGGTCTGACGTTCGCCGACATGGACGGAGGCGGGCCCACCCAGTCCCCGACGATCGGCGACATCTCGCGCGTCACGGTGCCCGGCGTCTCCGGCTTCTTCGGCGACCTTGCGGCGAAACACTGGTTCCTCCTGTCGGACATCGCAGGCATCTTCGGTGCCCTGACCACCGGCCTGTCCCTGCTGACCGTCGTGGCCGTGCTGCTCGTCCCCGCGACCTTCTTCGCCCTGTGGCGCACCACGTTTGGCCTCCGGCTCCGGTCGTGCGGCGAGAACCCCGGCGCTGCCGAGACGCTTGGCGTCAACGTCTACCTCTACAAGTGGTACGCCGTCCTCGTGTCCGGCGGGCTGGCCGGTCTCGGCGGCGTCTACCTCGCCGAGGTCTCCTCCAGCCTCTACCGCGACGGGCAGACCAACGGCCGGGGCTTCATCGGCCTGGCAACGATGATCTTCGGCAACTGGCGGCCGGGCGGGCTCGCCGCCGGCGCCGGACTGTTCGGGTTCACCGACGCCCTGCAGCAACGCCCGCGCGGGACCGAGTCGGTCCATGCGCTGCTGCTGTTCGTGTCGATCCTGGTTCTGGTGATGGCCGTCCAGAGCCTGCTCAAGGGCAACCGGTTGCTGGCCGGGATCAACGCCATGGTCGCCGTCCTGGTCTTCGTCTGGTTCCTCGTGCAAGAGGACGTGCCCAACGAGTTCGTGCGCTTCATGC
>JBDUAP010000301.1:0-3669 GCA_040004585.1 Sporichthyaceae bacterium | reverse complement strand
CAGTACGACGAGCCGATCTGCGTCGACGGGTGGCTCGACGTCGAGGTGCCGACCGACGACGGAACCCGCACGGTGCGCATCGAGATCGAGCGGGTCCACATGGAGGAGGACACCGGCAAGTCCCTCCATGTCGGCGGCGCGACGGGCCGTATCCACGGTGCCGACCACTCGCTGGTCGACTACAACCGCGCGGGCATTCCTCTGATCGAGATCGTCACCCGACCGGTGGAGGGCACCGGACCGGAGGCCCCGGTCGTGGCCCGGGCCTATGTGACGGCGCTGCGCGAGCTGATGCGCACCCTCGGCGTCTCCGACGTCCGGATGGAGCAGGGTTCGCTGCGCTGCGACGCCAACCTGTCGCTGCGCCCCAGCCCTGACGCCCCGCTTGGCACCCGGTCGGAGACCAAGAACGTCAACTCCCTGCGCTCGGTGAAGCGGGCGGTCCGTTACGAGATCTGCCGCCAGGCGGCCCGGCTGGCCGCGGGGGACCGCGTGGTGCAGGAGACGCGGCACTGGCACGAGGACACAGGCGTGACGACGCCAGGCCGCTCCAAGGAGCAAGCCGAGGACTACCGCTACTTCCCGGAGCCCGACCTGGTGCCGATCGCGCCCGACGCCGAGTGGGTGGAGAAGCTGCGTGCCGCTCTGCCGGCAGCACCCGCCGTACGCCATCGGAAGCTGCAGGCGCACTGGGGACTCTCGGACTTCGATATGCAGTCCCTGCTCAACGCCGGGGCGGTGGACCTGGTCGAGGAGACGACCGCCGCCGGCGCCACCAGTGAGGCGGCGCGCAAGTGGTGGATGGGCGAGCTGGCCCGGGTGGCGAACGAGCAATCGGTCGACCTCGCCGAGCTGCCCGTGACGCCGGCCCAGGTGGCCCGCCTCTCGGCCCTGGTCGAGGACGGCACCCTCAACGACCGGCTGGCCAGGCAGGTCATCGAGGGACTGCTCGCCGGTGAGGGAGAACCCGACGAGATCGTGACGAAACGGGGTCTGCAGGTGGTCTCGGACGACACGGCGCTGCTGGCCGCCGTGGACGAGGCACTGGCCGCAGCCCCGGAGGTTGCTGAGAAGATCCGGGCCGGCAAGGTGGCCGCTGCGGGCGCAATCGTCGGTGCCGTCATGCGGGCTACCGGCGGCCAGGCCGACGCGGGGCGGGTTCGCGAGCTCGTCCTCGAGCGCTGCACCTGAGCGGAGCGCTCCTGGATGCCTTATGGGCGGTTGCGATTCATTGGGGCCGCAAGCCGAGAACGGCTACCGAGCCCGAGGAGTCACGTTGAATGACGGACTCGGGTGGTGCCACACGGCCAGCGCCGACGTCATGTGATCCGATCTCGGACAGTGAGGAACTGGGTCTCGACGAGTTGTTCGTCCAGGACGCGAAAGGCGGCCAGCCACTCGATGTCGCGCCGGTAGGGCGTCCCGAGGGGGTGGTCGGCCTCGTCATAAGCGACCGTGCCGCCGGCGTAGGCCCGTACCGTTACCCAGTCGCCGACCTCGACCGTCTCCTGGACGTCGATATGCCAGTCGGGGCGATAGGACGCCTGCCAGGTGTAGAAAGCGCGCAGCTTCTCCCGATCCGGTGCCCAGCCGTGCCCCGATCCGACGTAGTCGAGGGCCACAAGCTCGTCGACCGCCGTGACGTCGCGGGCGTTCACCATTCGCTCGAGGTAATGGCGAATCCAATCGCCCAAGCCGGGCCGCTCGTCGGACATGGGATGCCACTCCATTCGTGGACCATAGGCAGAGTCTCGTGCCCTGAATGGTCCACGAGAGTCTGACAAGCCGCGGGGTGGGTAAGGCAGGGGCCATGACACGTGTTGTGGTGGTGACCGGAGGAAGTGCCGGGGTCGGTCGGGCGAGCGCTGAGATGTTCGCCCGCCGGGGCGACCGGGTGGCGCTGCTGGCGCGGGGGCAGGGCGGTCTGGACGGTGCCGTCGCAGCGATCGAGGCTGCTGGCGGTCGGGCGCTCGCGATCCCGACCGATGTCGCGGACTACGCCCAGGTCGAGAAGGCGGCGGCCCGGGTGGAGGAGGAACTCGGGCCGATCGACGTGTGGGTCAACGTCGCGATGACCTCGGTGCTCGCAACCTTCGTCGACGTCGAGCCGGACGAGTTCCGCCGGGTCACCGAGGTCACCTACCTGGGTTACGTTTATGGCACGCGAGCGGCCCTGGACCGGATGCGGCCCCGGAACCGAGGGGCGATCGTGCAGGTCGGCTCCGCACTCGCCTACCGGGGCATCCCTCTCCAGTCCGCCTACTGTGGCGCCAAGCACGCGATCCAGGGCTTCCACGACTCGCTGCGCACCGAGTTGTTGGCGGAGCACAGCGGTGTGAACGTGACGATGGTGCAGATGCCGGCGCTGAACACCCCGCAGTTCGACTGGGTGCGGTCCCGGTTGCCGCACAAGTCGCAGCCGGTGCCGCCGATCTACCAGCCCGAGATCGCGGCGCGCGCGGTGGTGTACGCCGCGGACCACCCACGGCGGCGGGAGTACTGGGTGGGGGCGACCACTGTCGGCACCATCGCGGCGAACGCCGTCGTACCCGCACTGCTCGACCGCTATCTGGCCCGCACCGGCATCAAGGGCCAGCAGGTCGACGAGCCGGAGGACCCCGACCGCCCGGACAATCTCTTCGACGCAGGTGACGCCAACCGCGACCACGGTGCCCACGGCCGGTTCGACCAGCGGGCCCATGCACGCAGCCCGCAGCTCTGGCTGTCGCAGCACCACGGGCTGGTCGGTGCTGTCGCGGGGGTGGTGGCCGGCGCCGGCATCGTCGCGGCAGCCACGTCCCGGCGGGGCGGCTGAACCTGCTCGGGTCAGGACAGGGTCAGCCGGATGATCCGGTCGTCGCCGCTGCGCGGATTGCCGCGGCCGTCCCGGTTGCTGGTCGTGACCCAGACGGACCCGTCCGGCGCCACGCCGACCGCGCGTAGCCGACCGTACCTCCCGGTCAGCAGCGCCTTCGGGGTGCCGGCCCTGCCGCCGGGGATCGGGATCTGCCACAGTCTGGCGCCGTGCAGCGCGGCCATGTACACGGCGTTGCCGGCGATGGCGATGCCGCTCGGCGAGGCGTCGTCGGTGTGCCACTGGCGTACCGGGTCGATGAACCGGTTGTCGCCGGAGCGGCCTTCGACCACGGGCCAGCCGTAGTTGCCGCCGGCCTTGATCAGGTTCAGTTCGTCCCACGTGTTCTGCCCGAACTCCGACGCCCACAGTTGTCCGCTCGCATCCCAGGCGAGACCTTGCACGTTGCGGTGGCCGAGGCTGTAGACGGGGGAGCCGGTGAACGGGTTCTCCGGGGGCGGTTTCCCGCCCGCGGTGATGCGCAGGATCTTCCCGCCCAGGCTGCGCCGGTCCTGTGCGGGGTCGCGCTGGCCCGCCTCGCCGGTGCCGACGTAGAGCAAACCGTCCGGCCCGAACGCGATGCGCCCACCGTTGTGAATACCCCCCGCCGGGATGCCTCCGAAGATCGTGCGCTGACCGGCCAGCCCCTTCCCGTCGTACGTCATCCGCGCGATGCGGTTCTCGCTGCCGGCGGTGAAGTAGGCGAAGAGCAGGTGGTCGGTCTCGAATCTCGGAGACAGCGCGATCCCGAGCAGGCCGCCCTCGCCTCCGGCCCGTACGCCGGCCACCTGTCCCACCCGGGTGACCTTGCCGGC
>JBDUAP010000300.1:0-3689 GCA_040004585.1 Sporichthyaceae bacterium | reverse complement strand
GCAGCAGGGGGCTCCGCAGCGTCGCGCCGTACCAGCCGGTGAGGTAGAGCGCGAACGGGTTGGCCACGAACAGCGCTCCGGCAACGACCGGGAACGTCAGCACCCTCGCGACGCGGCTGTGCAGGGCGGCGAGCAGCAGCCGGCGCCCGCCGCGAGGCAGCGTGCGGGTCGCCAGGGTGATCGGCGCCCCCAGTGCAAGGAACACCGGGGTGAGCATCGCCAGGATCATGTGCTGGACCATGTGCGCCGAGAAGAGGACGGTGTCGTAGGCCGCCAGAGCCGACTGGGTCGCCACCACGAAAGACCCCAGGCCGAGTCCCACGAACATCACCGTTCGCCACGGCGACCAGGCGTCCCCCCGTGAGCGCAGCCGGTGCACGCCGTACAGGTAGAGGCCGGCCACGACGAGCACCCCCACGGCCGGTATCGGCTCGAACTGCCAGCCGGTGAGCAGCCGCAGCGGGGTGAGCGGAGGGGGCTCGTGGCCGGGCCCGGCGTGCGCCCACAGCGTCGCGCCGATCATGGCTGGAGGCTACGTCGCGGGGCAATCTTCGACACTCGGGGGGTCGGGGGTGGCGCGCGCCTGCCTGACCGCAATAATGCCTGCGTGGCGACAGCAGCAGGGGTGGAGACGGCCCGCACGCACGTGCCCGCCAACCGCCCGGACATCACCGCCGTGGGGACCATCGTCTGGCTCTCCTCCGAGCTGATGTTCTTCGCAGCCCTGTTCGCCATGTACTTCACGATCCGGTCGGTCAGCCCCGAGCTGTGGCAGACCGAGCCGAAGCTGCTCAACATCCCGTTCTCCACTCTGAACACCACCGTCCTGGTGCTGTCCTCGGTCACCTGCCAGCTCGGCGTGTTCGCCGCGGAGAAGGGCGACGTCGTCCGGCTGCGACGGTGGTTCGTCGTCACGTTCCTGATGGGCGCGTTCTTCATCGGCGGCCAGATCTTCGAATACGCCAGTCTGGTCTCGAAGGACGGGTTGACGCTGTCGTCCAACGCCTATGGCTCGGTGTTCTACCTGACGACCGGGTTCCACGGCCTGCACGTCACCGGCGGCCTGATCGCCTTCCTGTTCATCCTCGGGCGCACGTTCAGCTCACGACGTTTCACCCACGGCCAGGCCACCGGGGCCATCGTCGTCTCCTACTACTGGCATTTCGTGGACGTGGTCTGGATCGCCTTGTTCGCGACCATCTACCTCATCAAGTGACGGGAGCGGCGAGCCCTGTGAGACCCCTGAGGCGTGTGATCGCGCGCCTGTCGACCCGTCGCCGACACAAGCTGGCCCCGCTCGTCCTGCTCTTCGCGGCCCTGGCCACCACCGGGGGTGCATACGCGGCGCTCGCGCCGACCCCCCACGCCGAGGCCGCTGCCGGCAACAGCTCCCAGGTCGACGAGGGCCGGGCACTGTTCCTGCTCAACTGCACCAGCTGCCACGGCCTGAACCTGCAGGGCGGCAGCGATGGCCCGACGCTGATCGGGGTCGGCGCGGCGGCGGTGGACTTTCAGGTGGGCACCGGCCGGATGCCCGCAGCCAAGTCCGAGGTCGCCCAGGTCCCGGCCAAGCGGGTTCAGTTCACCCAGGAAGAGATCGCGGCGCTTGCGGCTTACGTTGCGTCGGTCGCGCCCGGACCGGCCACCCCCGCCAAGGAGGCCTACGACTTCTCCGACGCCAACGTGGCCGAGGGCGGTGAGATCTACCGGACCAACTGCGCGATGTGCCACAACTACGCCGGCTCCGGTGGCGCTCTCAGCCACGGGAAGTACGCACCATCGCTGAAGGGCGTCGACCCGAGGTACATCGTCGAGGCGATGCTGACCGGCCCGCAGTCGATGCCCGTGTTTGGCGACGACACCCTGACCCCCGAGGGGAAGCGCGACATCATCGCGTTCCTCAAGACCACCCAGAGCGAGCCCAGCCCCGGCGGCCTGAGCCTGGGCAAGATCGGGCCGGTGTCCGAGGGCGCTGTCGGCTGGGTGTTCGCCACCGGCGGGCTGATCGCCTGCGCGGTCTGGCTGGGAGCGAAGGCCAGGTGAGTCACAGATGAGCGACCAGCCCTACACCGGCCCCGGTCAGCAGAACACCGAGACAAGCCAACACACCGGCACCCCGCCCGCCCCGACCCATACCGAGGACGGCAGCACCGGCGGCGAGCTCGCAACCCGCTACGAGAACCCCGGCATCGCCCCGCACGCCTACCGGCGCTCCGACATCGACCCGAAGGCAGCCCGGCGGCGCGAGATCGAGGTCGCGGGGCTGTTCGGCTTATCAACGCTGGGCACGGTGCTGTTCATCGTCGGCTTCTTCGCGGTGAAGCTCGCCGACGTGCCCGGCGAGGAGATGCTCTGGCGGGTCGGCCTGTCGACCAAGCTACTCGGCACCGGTCTCGGCATCGCGCTCTTCCTCATCGGCGCGGGGGCCATCCATTGGGCCAAGACGCTGATGCCCGACGACGAGGTGGTCAGCGAGCGCAAGCCGCTGCGGTCCTCCGACGATGACCGAAGGGCTGCCGTCGAGTCGCTGAAAGAAGGCGCTGGCGGTGCCGGCCTCGGGAGGCGCAAGCTGATCCGCAACAGCCTGCTGGGTGCCATGGCCCCGCTCGGGCTGCTCGCGCTCATTCCGCTGCGCGACCTCGGGCCGCTGCCCGGTGCCAAACTGACCGGTACGGCCTGGAAACCCGGGCGCCGGCTCGTCACCGACCCACTGGGCAACCCGGTCCGCGCCGCCGACCTACGGATCGGCGAGGTGGTCCACGTGCTCCCCGAGGGCATCGAGGACATGCCCCAGTCCCTCGAAGAGAAGGCCAAGGCGACCACGATCGTCATCCGGTTGGAGCCCGACGACCTCAAGCAAGACCCAGCGCGGGCGGACTGGTCCTACAACGGGATCGTCGCCTACTCCAAGGTCTGCACCCATCTCGGCTGCCCGGTCGGGCTCTACGAGCAGCGGACACACCACCTGCTCTGCCCCTGCCACCAGTCCACATTCGACGTGACCGAGCACTGCAAGGTCATCTTCGGACCGGCCGCGCGGCCCCTCCCCCAGCTGCCTCTCGACGTCGACAGTGAGGGATACTTGGTGTCCAGGGACGACTTCCAGGAGCCGGTCGGGCCGAGCTACTGGGAGCGAGGGGAGCGGTCATGACGGTTCAAGCGGAGAAGGCAGCCGCGGGTGTCGGAAACTGGATCGACGAGCGCCTCGGCTCGGCCAACTTCGTCAAGCGCAGCGCGCGCAAGGTGTTTCCCGACCACTGGTCGTTCATGCTCGGTGAGATCGCGCTCTACAGCTTCATCATCCTGCTGCTCAGCGGCACCTTCCTGACGCTGTGGTTCAAGCCCAGCCAGCTTCCCGTGGTCTACGACGGGTCCTACATCCCGCTGCACGGCGTCACGATGTCGGAGGCCTACCGGTCGACGTTGGAGATCTCCTTCGACGTCCGCGGCGGCCTGGTCATGCGGCAGATCCACCACTGGGCGGCGCTGATCTTCGTCTCCGCGATGGTGGTCCACCTGCTGCGGGTGTTCTTCACGGGTGCCTTCCGCAAGCCGCGTGAGATCAACTGGGTCATCGGCACCGTGATGCTCACGCTGTCCTTCCTCGAGGGCCTGGCCGGCTACTCGTTGCCCGACGACCTGCTCTCCGGCGTCGGCCTGCGGATCACGGAGGGCGTGCTCCAGTCGCT
>JBDUAP010000299.1:0-3725 GCA_040004585.1 Sporichthyaceae bacterium | reverse complement strand
GTCGTACGACGGACCACCCCGATCCCACCGACCTCCGGGCGGAGCCTCGCCGCCCAGTCGACCCGGAACGTCGTTGGCAGCGCGTCGACCAGCACGTTGCGCGCCTCGGTCCGGCGGTTGGTCATCTCCTCGACCAGCTCGAGGTCGAGGAACAGCCCGCCGCCCGCGCCGTACCGCTGGATCCAGAGCACCTCGACCCCGTCGAGCTGGGTGCACGCGGAGACCACGCTGTCGGGCATCACGCCGTCGTCCATTCTCAGGAAGACGTCGTCGACGGCCAGCCCGTCGGCGCGGTGCTCGACGATCTCGATCGCCTCGATGTTGCCGCCCGCGAGACCGATCGCCGACGCCACGCGGCCCAGCGAGCCGGGGACGTCGGGGAGCTGCACGCGCAACAAGTGGGACACGCCTCGACCCTAGTCTCGTCCCAGGCGGAAGGTCTCCACCTCCTCATAGCGCGGACGCTGTCGAGACCGGCCCAGGTGCGAGGCCAGCAACGTGATCCGGTCGGCCTGCCACGTCGGCCCGCGGTAGCCGTCGAGCAGCCGCACCCACGGCGTGACCTCGGAAGGCCTGCCACAGCGGGCGATCGTCACGTGCGGCCGGAAGCGCTGCCCGTCCACCTCGAGGCCGGCGCGGGCGGCCGCGGCGCGGCGCCCGGCGGCCAGCCGGTCCAGCTCCGTCTGCCCGTCGTCGTCGAGGCCCAGACCGGCGTACAGGACGCGGGCACGGGTCGGGTCCGGGAACGCGCCGCCCCCGGCGACCACGGCCGCGAACGGGGTACGACGGGCGGCAGCCAGGCCGAGCCCCTCGCCGAGGTCGTCCAGGCGCCGGACGGGCACCTCGGCCAGGAACGCCACCGTCAGGTGGAGGTGCTCCGCACGGGTCCAGCGGAAGTCCCCGGACTCCCGTCGTACCGCCAGGAAAGCGTCGAGGTCCTCGACCGCAGGGGCAGGGGGAACGAGCGCGACGAACATCCGCATCCGGCCATCCAACACCGGGGTCGGACTCCGCCGTGCATGGCGGGAACCGGACATGTCCGACCGCTGGTGAGCGCGACTCGCGGGTAGTTGAAATTTCGATACCCACCCGTTTCGAGATCAATTCCGAAAACAGCTGGAATCACCCCATCCGTACCGCAGAATGCGCGCATGAATCTGCGCGCATTTTCGGGGGCCGCGCTGCTGGCCTCGGTCACACTCGTCCTGCCCACCGCCGCCGTCGTCCACGCGACGCCGGCCTCTCCGGGTTCTGCCGCTGCTGCTGCGCCGGCCACCGCCCACGCGAAGGGCGACTCCGGTCTGAGCCGCTCCCGGACTCCCGGCCTGACCCGCACGAGTGCCCGGGTCACCGGGTCCGACCCGGTGGCGGCAGCGCGCGGATTCCTGGGTAGCCGACGTTCGACGTACCATGTGGCCACCGGTGACCTCGCCGCCCCGCACAAGGCGACCGAGAACGGCGTCACCGTGGTCCGCTTCGGCCAGCGTTTCAAGGGATTGCCGGTCACCGGCGCCCAGTACGTCGTCCGGATGAAGGACCAGGGCGCAAGCAACGTGGTGACCGGCACCAGCGGCCAGTACTTCTCCGACCTGACCGTCGACACCAGCCACCCGCTGTCCTTCGCCTGGGCCAAGCGCGCGGCGCTGCACGCGATCGGCTCCACGATCCGGTGGCGCTCGACTCCGGCGGTCACCGACCACGGCAGCGAGATCGTTCCGGTCGGCCAGGGCACGCTCACCCGTCACGTCGCGGTGACCGGCTACGACACGGCCCGCAACAAGCCGGTGCGGCAGCAGATGTACATCAACGCCCACACCGGCCAGCCCGTGCTGAGCTTCAACGACCTGCAGTTCGACGGCCCGGTCGACACCACCGGCCCGAGCGTCAACGGTGGCAGCGTGCCGCTGAAGGCGTACCAGACCGGCAGCACCTACGAGCTCCGCGACCGGACGCGTGACATGTACGCCTCCGACGGTGGCGAGATCCTGACCCGCGACGCCGAGGGCGGTGACTTCTCGCTGTACCTCGACGAGGAGATGCCGCCGCGGATCAAGCCGGTCAAGAGCAGCACGATCCCGTTCCCCGCCAGCCCGAAGAGCGGCGCGAACGACGCGCACCGGGCTCTCGGCGAGGTCTACGAGTTCTACAAGGACCTCGGTCGCAACAGCATCGACGGTCATGGCGGCACGATCGACGCGGTGACCGGGGTGACCGACTTCGGCTCGCCGTTCCCCAACGCGTTCTGGAACGGGACCTACATGGTGTTCGGCACCGGCGGCTTCGGCTTCAAGCCGTTCTCCTCCGCGCTCGACGTGGTCGGACACGAGCTGACCCACGGCGTCGTGCAGTACTCCAACGCCGACCTCCTCTACTACGGGCAGTCGGGTGCTGCCAACGAGGCCGTCGCCGACTACCTCGGCAACGCCGCGCAGAACACGGTGGAGAACATCTCCGAGACGTCGCCGCTCGACGGCCTGCTCGGCGACCGGCTGTGCGCCTCGGGTCCGCGGGCGGAGTGCTTCGACCGTGACCTGAACCAGCTCACGACCACCGACGACTTCATCTCGACCCCCGACGACAACGGTGGCGTGCACCTCAACTCGACCATCGTCAGCGGCTCCTGGTGGCAGATCCGGCACGAGCTGGACGACCCCGCACGGGCGGACGCACTGGTCTACAAGACCCTGACGCAGTACCTCTCGCCACTCTCGCAGTTCATCGACATCCGCAACGCAACGATCGCGGCGGCCGATGAGGATCCCTCCTTCAGCGACGCGGAGGTCGAGATGGTGCGTCAGGCGTTCACCGACCACGGCATCGTCGACGACTGGGAGTTCAACGTCCTCGGCGACGACTACCAGCACCTGCACGAGATCCTCGGCTACCCGTTCATCTACCCGCGCGTGGCCGACCGCCGCTGGTACGCCTCCGACGTGACCTCGGTGGACGACCGCTTCCCGTCGATCGTCAGCGGCTCGCTGGACCACCCGGGTGTCTCCAGCCGGATCAGCCCGAACGACGGCGAGTACTACGACCTGCCGGACTCCGACGGCAGCAACGTGGTCTGGGCTCGCACCCGCGACACCGACGGGCGCACCTACATCCAGACGAAGCCGGTCGGCGGTGGCCCGGTGACCGACCAGGACTTCGCCCCGGCGCCGTTCGTCTTCTCGCTGCGGATCTCGGGCGACACCATCGCCTACACCTTCCCCGACTTCAACGATGGCGGTGACCAGGCGGTCGTGCTGCGGCCCGACGGCGACTTCACCACGATCAAGGCCACCTTCGGACGGACCGTGAGCAACGTCGACGTCCGCGGGAACAAGGTCATCTACACGGTGTCCGGTTTCCTGGGTCGCAAGTTCACGATCAAGGAGTACGACTCGGTGACGGGCGTCAAGAAGGAGCTCGGCGTGATCGAGAGCCCGAAGGACATGCTGATGTACGACCTCAACGTCGAGGACCACCACATCGTCGCCCTGCTCGACAAGCACGTCTCGAGTCCTCGCACCGGCATCATCACCATGAACCGCGACGGCTCGAGCCGGCACTGGCTGATCAAGGACGACGAGGCACGGGCGCCGATGCTGCCGATGCTGACCGCCACCGACAACGCGGTGAGCTTCACGCACCTGGACCTCTTCAGCGACTGGCTCGACACGTACCTGCGGCAGATCCCGTACTCCGGTGGCGCCACGAAGCGGGTGTCCTGCTCGAAGGCCTAC
>JBDUAP010000035.1:0-12708 GCA_040004585.1 Sporichthyaceae bacterium | reverse complement strand
AGCGGATCTGAGCTACGTAGCACTCATCCGACCAGAATTGGCAGCCGGCAGGCTTTTTGGGTGGCCAAGTCCGGCCCGCGCCGACTTCAGCACCGAACCGTCGGCGTTGATTGCGACGGCGGTGTGGGCCACCGCGGCGATGACCGCGCGTACGCCACTATCAACCCCGCCACCGCCCACCGCGAGATCCATGCCCTCTGACAGTGGTCATGATCGCTCCGTCGTCGTCGGGGTCCGGTGATGTCGGAAAATGAGCTGGAGACGGCAGCGGCCGGGGCTAAGCGCGCAGAACTCGTACGTCCAGGCACCGGAGGGGCTGCCGTCATGGCGGTCGCCCATGAGGTAGCCGAACGTGCTTCCGGGGCGAACAATCGTCACGGTGCACGGCCGGGTCCAGGTGAGCTGCTCTGTCTCGGTGACCTTGCGGTTCGTGCCATCGAAGCGTCGCCCGACCTTCAGCCCCACGTCGGCGTCCATCCATTCGGCATGGACGTACTCCGGGCTGAACTCACCGATGCGGGTCACGTCGGTGACGAGCGACCACGCCTCCCAGGGATGGCGAACTCATGCGGCCATTGCTGCCCTGATGCTCGCTCGTGGCACACGGGTTGAGCCGCTGGCATGATTTCAGTCATGACCCCAATGGGTGTCGCTTTGGATGCGCTCCCGAAAGTGGAGTTGCACTCTCACATCGAGGGCACGATGCGACCGGAGACGGTGGTCGACCTCGCCCGCGCCAACTCGGTGCCCCTGCCCACTTCGGATCCGACCGAGCTCTACCGCTATGACTCCCTTGATGGGTTCCTTCGTGTCTTCTGGCTGGTGCAGGCAACCCTGTCCGGTCGGGAGGACTGGGCCCGGCTGGCCTATGAGAGCGTCATCGATGGCGCGAAGCATGGTGTGGTCCACAGGGAGGCCTTCTTCACGCCAGCCCGTCATCTAGCCAATGGTCAGGACCTGGCCGAGATCGTCGCTGGATTGGACGAGGGTCTCTCCGCAGCCGAGGCGGAAACCGGTTCGACCTGCCTGCTGATCGCCGACATCGACCGGGCGTTCGGGCCGGCCGTGGGGCCCGAGTTCGTGCAGCTGCTCGCCGAGCTGCGCAGATCCTCAGCCCCCGGGATCGAGCGCGTTATCGGCGTCGGCATGGACTCCACCGAGCGAGGGATCGACCCGGTGTCATACCTCCCCGCCTACCAGTCGGCTCGCGCCGCTGGGTTCCGTCTCACAGCGCATCAAGGCGAGAACTCGCCGGCGACTGCCATCGCCGCTGCCATCGATACTCTCGGCGTTGAACGGATCGACCACGGCCTACCGGTCATGGACGATCCCGAACTGGTCGCAAAGATGGCCGGGGACCGTATGCCCCTCACTGTGTGCCCGACCTCGAACGTCGTCATCGCGAACGCTTTCCCGCGGCTCGAAGACCGCGTCTATCCGCTGATGCGGGATGCGGGTCTCCTCGCCACGGTGAACACCGACGACCCTGCACTCATCGACCTTGACCTCGGCACCGAGTACGGTCTGGTCGCAGATGCCTTCGGCTGGGGTTGGCAGGAAATGGTCGAGATCGCGCTCGACGGCGTCGAAGCCTGCTGGCTCGACGACAGCGGCAAGGGAGCGCTTCGACAACAGATCACATCGGCGGCACCGCCGCTCACCGCGGAGGACGAATCGTGACCAGCGTCCACCCTCAACATCGGCGGTGTGCCTCCCGCGGGGCCAGCTGCCGGGGCGCTCACATCGGCAGATCCGGTAGATCATCACCATGCTCACTATCAAGCGGCAAGCACAAGTTATCCATCCGGCCACACGCGGCTGAGTGTCGCCATACCGCTTATCGTCGGGACCGCGCCATCAGCGGCATGACAGGACATTGATGGTTGGCGCGGGGTTGCACCTTCAGAGCTCGACCGTTCCGCCAGATCTCGGTCGTGACTTCACAACGGCACCTCGTTAGCATCAGGCGTGGAAAAGTGCCCTCTCGGTGAGACCGGGGTATCGGTGTCGCGCGTGGGCCTCGGAGGGTTCGAGCTCGGCGGGGGGTACGGCGAAGAGAGAAACGTCGCTGGAGCGGTTGGAGTGCTTGAGACGGCTATCCGGGCAGGCATCAACTGGCTCGACACCTCGGAGAACTATCTCGACACAGCCAATGAGTCGTTGATCGGTTCCGCGTTGGCTCGAGTCAGCGAAGAGTTCATGGTGGCGACGAAGGCCGCACCCGGCGCGCTCCACACGGGTGGAGGTAGCGGCTTTGGTCGCGAGCAGATCCACGCGGCGTGCCGTCGCAGCCTGCGACGTCTAGGACGAAATCACCTGGATATCTATCTGCTTCACTGGCCCGATGACACGGGTGTCCCGCTGGAGGAGACGTGGGGCGCAATGGCTGAACTCGTGGACGACGGACTCGTCCGCGCGATCGGCATGTCCAACTACGAGCAGGCAGACATCGAGCTTTGTCACGCTCAGCGCACGGTCGACGTCGTACAAACCGGGCTCTCGATGATCGACCACCTGGGGGACCGCAACCTGATCGGTGTCTGTGGGGAGCGCGGCATCGGCGTCGTCATCTACGAGCCACTCGCGAGCGGCATCCTGACCGGGAAGACGCTCGAGCAAGTCAAGGCGTCGTGGGCCGGCTGGGAGGAAGCCGCGTTCTACAAACGACTGCTCGCACCAGGCATGGCCGAACGGAGCCTCGCCGTCGCCGACGCCGCCCGGCCCCTCGGGGAACGGCTGGGCGCGACGGTGGCGCAAGTGGCGATCGCCTGGGTCCTGGCCCAACGGGGGGTAACCGCTGCCATCGCAGGCACCGGCGATGGCAGCCATGTGCGACAGAACGCCGAAGCTGCAGACCTCGTTCTCACCAGCGTCCAGGACGAGCTCGAAGCGCTCATCCGTCTTGGACCGTCGTTCACCTCGCCATGAGCACAAAGGTCGCACATCGGCATGCACCCGCGTGACCAGCCTGCCTGGTCAGTACATCTAGCTCCGCAGCAGGATGACGAGCAGGACCACGCACGCAAGGCTGATTCCTACTCCCACGGTGGTTACCAAGCGCACGATCCAGTTGCGTGCGGGGTGATCGGTTGCCACTCTCCGAATAGGTAAGCGCGCTTGATCTTTGACACCGGGCCGGGAGGGGGAGCGTCGTGGCGCTGCATGTGAGCAACTGGGGCGAGTCGGGGAATGGGCCGCGACCGACACCCGACCCGCGAGTCAGCGCCGTCGTACCTGCGATGGATGTCAGCGTCCGGATGCCGATGGCGTGCCCGCCCGAAGTGTTTGGGACCTCATCACGAGTGTCGAGCGGATTGGTGAGTTCAGTCCTGAATGTGCGGACGCATGGTGGGTCGAAGGCTTCCCCGCGCGGGCCGTCGGCGGCCGCTTCGAGGGCCGTAACCGCGTCGAGAACGAGGGTGACACCTACGAGTGGACGCGGCCGTGTGACGTGGTGGCGTACGACCCGCCGTGCCACTTCGCCTACACCGTCGGGGACCGCTTCGACGGCACGCCTGCGACGCGTTGGACGTTCCGGATCACCCCGACCGAAGCCGGGTGCATGGTGGAGCAACAGTTCGAGCACCTGCCGGACGGGCTCAGCGGGATTCGGCTCCAAGCAGAGCAACTGGCCGACGCCGAGGCGCACATCGCCAGGCGGCGCGACATGCTGCGCGACGGCATGACTCAGACGCTCAAGCGCATCCGGGCGGTTCTCGAGGCTTGATCTGCGGGCGCCCCCAGATCGGCAGGACAGCTCACTCTCAGCCATGAGAGTGCGTTGAGCAACCAGCATGTTTGCCCGGTTGCTCACGGTTGTGGCTTGTCCTCTTAGGCAGCTATAGCTGTGATGAGGCCGTGCTCGACGCGGTATACGGTTGGCGATCGGGGACGGCGGACCGCATCGGCGCGGTCCACCCGAGCATCGTGTCAGTGGCAATTGCAAGATCAGGTTCGTGCCGGATGCGGGATCTGGCGGCGCTGATCGCGGTCATTCCGAGTCGCCGAGCGACCTTCGCAGGAAGTCGAGTCGGAGGAGAAGCAGGTTCTCGGCCACAACCTCGTCATCGGCCAGGTGGGTCATCCCGGAAAGTGGTTGACATGACAACCTCCAAAGCAGCGGAAAATCAGCAGAGTCCAGGTCACCCCCCGAGGACAAGAAGCGGCTACTTGTTGCGGGTCTGGACCGCGACGTGGGGTGCCGGGGTGGCTGACAAGCGGGTCGTCTGGCCGCGCGTGAGACCGATGCCTGTTTGCCGGATGCCCGTTGGGGCTATTCGACGCAATGATCCTGCCGCGTCGGGTTGTGGTGCCCACACGACGACATTGACACGAGCTCTGGGCCCGGGTAGGACGGCGGGGCTTGCCCCGTTACCGGGCGCATGGCGGGCGCACGTCACCGAATCGTCGGGGTGACGGCGAAACCCGAAGAGTCTTAGGGAGCGTCCATGAATCCTCAATGGAGTGCCGGGCACCGGTTCGAAGACCGCGTGGCGTTGGTGACCGGGGCCGGCGGGACGCTAGGCGGGGCGATCGCGCGGGGTCTGGGTCGGGAGGGTGCCCAGGTTGTAGTCGGGTACCGGTCATCACGGACGGCCGCGGAGGCGACGTCGCAAGACATCATCGAAGACGGTGGTGAGGCGATGCTGTGCCACCTCGATGTCACCATTCCGGGCACTGTGGACGCATGTCTTCGGTCGGTAGTCGATCGGTGGGGTCGGGTCGACGTCCTGGTCAACACCGCCGGACGACTGGAGGCGGTCGATACCGTCCACCTCGACGCCCTCGATCTCGCGGACGCAGCTGCGCTACTGGATGTCGACGTACTCGGCACGTTGCGGATGTGCCAGGCCGTGCTGCCGGCGATGCCGGCACGGACCGGGGCGATCCTCAACCTTTCCAGCACCTACGGCAACGGAGTGAACCCGGATAACCCGATCAACTTCGTCCCGGTTGCCTACTGCGCAGCGAAGGGCGCAGTTCGCGGGCTGACCGTGGCCATGGCTCGCGAGCTGGCTCCCGGGATTCGGGTCAACGCTCTTGCCCCCGGACCGATCTCGGGCCAGTGGGAGCGGGAATGGGACGTCTCCGGTGGTCAGATCGAGGAGGCGCTTCGCATGATCCCGCTCAAGCGGTTCGGGCGCCCGCAGGAGATCGCCGAGACCGCCCTCTTCCTTCTCTCAGACGGCGCCGGCTACATCACCGGACAGGTCGTGCACGTGGACGCTGGCTGGTTGGCCCGGGACTGAACCGCAATCTCGGAACGCGCCCAGTCTCGACGGCCCCGACCTGCCTGCCAATCCAATCACCCGGCAGGTCGACCGCACCGGACTCCTCGGGGTCATGCATCGTCGCCGCCGTCATCTCGAATCGGGCCGCCCGGGCACCCCCTATTCGCTCTCAGAACAAGACGTCGCCTGTGCCCAGACCACTCCCGACCGCGCCGTCGTTCGTCCTGAAGAAGTCGATGGGTTGCCCGTCGATCCGAGGGCTGACGTTCCTCGTGACTTGCGCGTACTCATCTCCAACGTCGTAGCCCCAGGCGGGTTATCGACGCGAAGGATCGACCCGTCCCGCTTCGACTCCTCCATCCTCCAAAGTGAGCGACCCCCTGGTCGGTGCGGGACTTCGGCGAGAACGCCGAACCGTCCTTCCTGCCCGTCCTGCATGGCGTAGTCCTCGTACCAGCCAAGGTCGTGGACTCCCGTCGCCATTGCCATACACGCGCGCACACGGTAGCTCCCCCCATGCTCCTGTACGCGAATCGGGAGGGCGTGGCGCGGGGTCTCACGTCATGACGGTCATTGGCGGCGCAAAGACGCAGGTTTTTGATACACGCATCGCGGGATCTCGCAGCGGCCGAGAGCATCATCTTCAGGTAGCTGCAGCCGTGTAGCCCGTTGGACCCGACGAGCCTCTGACGACCAAACGGACCGGTTCCGCGGAGACGCCCTAGCGAGGGGCAGCTGGATCGGTCCCCCGTGACGTCGTGAAGAACGCGGTCTGCGACGTACTCATCGTGCAGACGTCGGCGTTGGACGAGGACTGGGTGTTCGCCGAGAAGCAGGCCGCAGTTGCTCCCGACGAGGCCGGTCGGCGACCGATACCAACCCTGACGGGAGGTCACCGAGTCGGCGACATGCCCACTCCGGGCGCGCTCGCACATTGACGGCCGCCACCTGCCGGGACCGCCCCGGTGGCTCCGCCGGTCCGCGAGGAGCCCACCAGGGAGGTCCCCGGTGCGGTGATTCATCCCATCACCCGATCTTGGCCATCCGATGCGGTGCCCGGCGCCGAATGCGCAACATGGCTCTCTCTCTTCGGAACACCCTGGACGAGGTCCAGCAGGCACCGTTTGTGGTGGACGTGTTACGCAGCGGGGAACGGCTCGCGGCCGCCGCCAGCGGCGAGGCCGGACCGGAACCGGTGCGGCTGCTCGACGCGGTGATCCACGAGGACGACGAGTTGACCGCGGTGGCGGCCGTACACGCCCTTGCCCGGGTGTTCGACGACGGGGCCGACGCCGTCCTGTCCGAGCTGCTGTCGCACCCCCGGGCGTTCCTGCGCGAGCACGCGAGCTGGGCGCTCAAGGCCCGGCTGCCCCGCCTCGACGCGATCGGCAGGCTGGTCGGGGTCGTCGTGAGCGGTGGGTTCTCCGGCGTCCTCGCCCAGCGCACGCTTGCCCGATGGGCCGCCTCCGCGCCGGGGCAGGTCGCGCTCACCATCGAAGGTGCGCTCGCCGGGGCGGCCGGTCCGGCGGTCCGCAGCAGGCTGGTCGAGACCCTCGGCCTGGTGCCCGGTCCGATCGCCGGCCGCGCGCTGCTCAAGCTCGCCGTCGACCCCGGCGAGCACCCGACGGTACAGTTGACCGCCGTCGCCGCCCTCGGTGACCGCCCGGCCGACGCCGCCGCGGTGGCGGTGGTCCGTCACCTCAGCGTGGCCGACGGCGACCTGGGAACCGTCGCCCGGCTTGCCGCGATCGATCTGGGCATCGACGCCGCCGAGCGTGGCGGGGCCGGGCCCGGACTGACCGTCGCCCAGCTCTTCCTGCACGCCGACATCGACCGTGACCTCAGCCGGGCGGGCGCTGGTGACAACGGCGGCGTCGCCACGCTGCTGGTCCGGCTGGGTGACGCGCTGGCGACCGGGCCGGGTGTCGGCCGGGTGCTGACCCTCTCCCGCGGCACCGCCCGCGCAGCCCTGGACGCGCTGACCCCGGCCGAGGGGCACCTGCTGACCCCGGTGCCCCTGCTCACCGAGGCCGCCTCCGCCGCGCAGGCCTGGCCGTCGCGGGTCGCGGCGGAACGCGGGATCCGCCGCGTGCTGCGGACGCACCGCGCCGACGTGCTGCACCTGCGGATGGCGGAGGTGGGCAGCCTCGCCGCTGCTGAGGTGGCCCGCGAGTTGGGCATCCCGGTGGTGTTCACCCTCGCGCCCGACCCGCACGCCGTCATCCATGCCCTGGACATGACCGGCGGCCTGCACCGGGGCAACTTCGGCACCGAGGACGAACGGGAGCACTACTGGTTCCGTGCCCGCCTGGTGCAGCGACTGGCCGAGGACTCGGCACACATCGTTCTCTTTCCCCGCCCCGAGTTGCAGCACGACATGCGCGAGCTGCTTGGCCTCGATGTGGCCGGGCAGCCCAGCCGGTTCACCGTGGTGCCGGAGGGCATCGACCTGAGGGTCAGTGCCGCCGCCGCCGCCGAGCTGGAGCGGCCCGGAACGCCCGGCCCGGCGCTGGCCGAGCTCGACGCGCTCGTCGCCGCGCTGCCCGAGCACCGCAGGCGGCTGCCGCTGGTGATCAGCGTGGGGCGCCTGCACCGGGTCAAGGGAATGGCGACCCTGGTCGAGGCGTGGGCCGGCGATGCTGAGCTGGCCGAGCGGTGCAACCTGCTGATCGTCGGCGGCGACCTGGCCGAACCCTCCCCTGACGAACGCGAGCAGCTCGACCTGATCGCCGAGGTGCTGACGCGGTTCCCCGCGGCCGCTGCGGGCCTGGTGATGCCCGGTCACCGCCCCAACGACGTAGTGGCGGTCTGGCTGGCGGCCGCGCGGGCGGGCAGGGCAGGCGGCATCGGCCCGGCCGGGGTGTACGTGTGCAGCAGCCTCAAGGAGGAGTTCGGCCTGGCGCTGATGGAGGCCCTGGCCTCCGGGCTAGTGGTGGTGGGCCCGGCAGCCGGCGGACCGGCCACCTACATCGACGACGGGGTGACCGGTGTACTCGTCGACACCCGCCGGCCGGACGAGGTGGCCCGCGCGATGCGGGCCGCGTTCGGCCTCGCCACCGCGCCGGGTCAGGCCGAGCGGATCAACCGGGCCCTGGAGCGGGTCAGCGCCGACTTCACCGTGCAGGCCATGGCCGACCGGTTGAGCGCGATCTACGCCGGTGCCGCCCGTACGGCGGACCGCTCGTGACACGGTTCTCGCATGACCCTGTTGGTGATCAGTCCGGACTACGCGTCGCACCTGCTGCCTTTGGCGACGCTCGCGACGGCCTGGCGGGACGCCGGCGAGTCGGTGGTGGTGGCAACCGGCCCGGCGACCGCTGGCATCGTCGCCGGGTTCGGCTTCGACCGTGCCGATCTGGTGTTGGGCCGGGGTTCGAATCCCGGTGTCATCCGTGCCGAACAGCAGCCACCCGGCGAGGACGCCGCGCTGCGTGGCTTCTTCGCCGCCACCCGGCACGGCATGGTGGCGACGTTGCGCTACCAGGCCGAGGCACGGCGCACCGATCTGCTGTGGGAGCCGGTGGACCGGGCCCGGGCCGTCCTGGACGTCGTCGACCGGGTGAAGCCCGACCAGGTGATCGTCGACCATCTGGCGTTCAGCGCCCGCCTCGCCCTGGCTGTGGCGGGCGTCCCGTACGCCGATGTCGTGCTCGGCCACCCGTCCGCGCTGCCGGTCGGCGACGAGGTCTACGGCTACCCGCCCGCCTGGCCGGCCGCCTTCACCGCGCCGGAATCCGACCTCGCCGCCCTGCACCGGCTGTGCCGCGACGTCCGGGACGCCTTCACTGCGGAGTGGAACGCCGCCCTGCGCGTGCTGGCACCCGGTGCCACGCCGTCGGCGGACGCGTTCGCCGAGCACGGTGACCTGCTGATGCTGAACTACCCGGCGGCTCTGCACGACCCGGCACGCACGGCGTTGCTGCCACCGCACGCGTTCCTCGGCTCGGCCGTGCGGGCCGAGCCGGCGGCCGACGACGTCCGGGACTGGCTCGCGGCCGACGACCGGCCGGTGGTCTACGTCAGCTTCGGCAGCTTCCTGTCGGCGCGCGGGGACGTGCTGGCGACGGTGCTGGACGCGCTGCGCCCGCTCGGCCTTCGGGTCGCGGTGGCGACCGGTTCCGCCACCGGCCTGCCGGACGTTCCGCCGGACTGGCTGATGCGTCCCTACCTGCCGCAGGTCGCCCTGCTGCACCGGGCGGCGGTGCTGGTCACTCACGGCGGCAACAACAGCGTGACGGAGGCGCTCACCGCCGGGGTGCCGATGGTGGTGTTGCCGTTCTCCACCGACCAGTTCGCGGGGGCGGCGGCGATCGAGGCCGCCGGGCTGGGGGCAGCGCTCGACCCGAACGTGGTCACGTCCGGGGGCCTAGGTACCGCCGTGCGCGCCGTCCTTGACGGCCCTGCCCCGCACCTGGCCCGCACGATCGGCGAGGGGCTACGCCGGGCACCGGGCCGCGACGTGGCCCGCGCGACCCTGCTCGGCTGACATCCGCGGAGGCGTGCGGACACATCGGTTGTCGTGGCGTGGCCCGGGATGTCACCTTCCGGGCGCCCGGGCGTCGAGCACCGCGACCTTGCGCGGTCCGGCCGTACGCCGGTAGCTGGCGTCGAGCAACTCGCTGATCTCGTCCCAGTCGGTGTCCTCGGTCAGGTCCAGACCGATCCACCCGTAGGCACCCAGGTAGGCCGGCGCATAGCAGCGGTCGTCGCCGAGCAGCGCCTCGCGCTCGTCGGGATCGACCAGCACCTGCACCGACTGCTCGTGCTGCCGGTATCTGCCGTCGACCTTCACCGATCCCCCGTAGGTCGCGAAGATCTTGGTGGTGAAGAAGGCCGGACGGCCATGGGAGATCTTCTCGGCCGCGTCGGGCAGGGCCAGCGCGAGTGCCCGCACCCACCGTTGGGGAGAGGCACCATGACCAATCCGAGACACACCGCAGGACTGCGCACGGGAGCGCTGTTCGGCGCGGGAGTACTGCTCACCGGGGCCGGGATCGCCGGGCTGGCCCCCGTCGGAGCCAGCGCGTCCAGCCACCGGGAGGCGCCAGGCATCACCGACCTGCCCAAGTACGACAACACAGACGTCTACGCGTTCGTGTCCACGACCTCGTTGACCAGCGGCTGCCCGAGCCGCGATACCTGGGTGTAGCCGCCGCTGGCGTTCTTGCGCGAGGTGGTGCTCCACACGCCGATCACCGGGTCGGAACCACTCGTGACTGCGGACTTCGGCACCTTCAGCGCGATGCTGTTGACGTTGTAGCCGTTGAGGGTGTCGTTGCCGACCTCCTTGTCGCAGGTCCCCTGGTCGCCGTAGAGCAGGTCAAAGACCCGCAGGTCGAGGAAGAACGGGTCCTCGGCCTGTCCGGCGAACGACGTGACTCCCCGGCCGCTCGCGATCGCCTGGTCCCTCAGCGACTCGTAGTCGGGCATGGACACGTCACCCACGTGAGAGGGGGCCACCGGCGAGCCGCTCAGCAACGTCCTTGCTCGACCCTTGGCGTTGACGACCTCCAGTGTGTAGGACTGCCGGAACAGCAGGTTGTCGTCGGTGAGCGACGTCACCTGCCCGTTGTTGTACAGGAAGGTGCCAAGGCCCGTAAAGCTGTCCGCCGGGCCAGGGGTGCGTGAGTCGCGGAAGGTGTAGCGGTAGGTCAGGTCGGCCTTCGCGTCGCCGTCGTTGTCGACGTGGAACTCGTACCTCGCGTCGGTGGCCCACGGGTAGAAGTTCGGCCCCCCGGCCGGCTTCTCCATCGGGATCCAGTTACCGATCAGCGTGACGAAGTCAGGGTCGTCGGGTGCGACCGCGGTGTTTGGCTTGGTCGGGAATGGGTGACCAGTCATTGGCGCGCCGGATTGTCGGCTTCAGGATCTCTGCTTGGGTGTTGGTGTCATGCATGTTGACCTCCTGGCTGCGGGGCGCGACGCCGCCCCTCCGTCATCAACCATGAGCGGCGGGGTTGCCCGACTCGTTGCCCTGATAGTTGCCCGCGGGATGAGCGATGCGATCCGTCCTCCTGACGTCCGCGTCAGGAAGCTTTGACGCGACAGCGAAAAATAGTCACGGGTGCCTCGGGTCTAGGTCCGCGAACCACCCAGCAGGCACCGCGGGCAACTCTGCGGGCAACACATTGGGCAACGTGTCCTTCGGGTGCCCGGCGGAGCCTCAGCGGGCTATCCAGGCTTGTGGCCTGCGCGACGGATGGCGTCGGAGGCCACGTCCACGAGTTCGGAGGCCTGCTGGTACGCGGTTCGTGCGCGCGGTTCTTGTATGGGCATGAGGGTGTACTGGCCCTTGTTCTTCTCTGGCAGCAGCGCTGCGAGCAGGGCGGCGCCATGGGTCCCGAGTGATGTCTGGACGACCAGACCGGTGGCCCCTCCGTGGTCCACGCCGTGCCAGGTCTGACGCAGCTCGACCGCGCAAACGGCGTCGGAGGCCCGGATCGCGGCGACGACTGCGTCGGAGACGGCTGGGCCCCACCTCCCGGCGTGAAGCGAATCCTTCGCTGCCGCCAGGAACTCCTCCGCGACCCGAAGGTGACGGGGTCCATCAGCCGTCTTGGCCGGCTTGGCTGGACTCATGCCAGTGCCGCTGGGCGAGTTGCGGCGACCAGATCCCGGACGTCCGCTCCGTAGACGGAGCGCCCCTCGTCGCGGATCGACTCAGTGAACGGGTCCTCGTGCTCGATTGCCTCGTGCCAGTCATTGAGGGAGAACTCGACGAGGCTGACGGAGCTGCCGACGAAGGCCTGAAGCTGGTTGGTGAACTCGACGCGGGCCGTTCTCCACCAGGGTGCGTCGGACAGGTCATCGGGCCAGATGATCAGCAGGTCGACGTCGGAGTCGGCGGCGGACGTACCGCGCGCGACTGACCCGAATAGGGCGACGCTGAGCGGCGCCGTGGGCCAGGAGAGGATGAGTCGTTGGGCCATTGCAAGGAACTCGTCCAGGGCTCGGTCCATTTGGCACAGCGGCTCGGTGAGGACGTGGTCGTGGTTCAGTTCGTAGAAATGTCCCGCCCCGGAGACCAACGACAGTCGGACGATGCCGGCCGTTGCCAGCGAATCGAGGATCAGCTTGACGCTGGAGTGGCTGACGGTGCCCGCTCGGTGGGCGACCTCTCGACCGGTCAAGGGTCGAGGCGATCGGAGCAGGACCGTCAAGACGTGACCGCGCAGGCCGGGCATCAGGTCGTCCAGCGGCGTAGTGAGGTTCATCAGCCCGCCCCTTCCAGTCGGAGCCTCTGCGATCACCATAACGCATCGGACTATTATCAGGCCAGATGGACCATTTATAGTCGAGCCGCTGTGTGGCCCAGCCACCGAACACGGACCCATGACCGCGGCATAACTGCGGCCCGGAGCAGGGATGGGTCTGCTGCAAGTTCGGTTGACGGTGGTTGTGACTGATCATGCTGCCGTCATGGCTGCGTGAGGTGCGAAGGCTAGCTCGAACTCGACGGGGGTGAGCTTGCCGAGCC
>JBDUAP010000298.1:0-3776 GCA_040004585.1 Sporichthyaceae bacterium | reverse complement strand
TGGAACACCATCTCGATCTCCGGCTACCACATGGCCGAGGCCGGCGCGACGCCCGTGCAGGAGGTGGCGTTCACCCTCGCCAACGCCAAGGAGTACGTCCGCGCCGCGCTCGCGGCCGGGCTCGAAGTCGACGACGTGGGGCCACGGCTGTCCTTCTTCTTCGTCGCCCGCACGACGCTGCTGGAGGAGGTCGCAAAGTTCCGCGCCGCGCGACGCGTGTGGTCACGAATCATGCGCGACGAGTTCGGTGCCAAGGACCCGCGCTCGCTGATGCTGCGCTTCCACACCCAGACCGCGGGCGTGCAGCTCACTGCGCAGCAGCCCGAGGTCAACATGGTCCGGGTCACGATCCAGGCCCTCGCCGCGGTCCTCGGCGGCACCCAGTCCTTGCACACCAACTCCTACGACGAGGCGATCGCACTGCCCACCGAGAGCGCTGCCCGCCTGGCGCTGCGGACCCAGCAGGTGATCGCCCACGAGTCCGACCTGACGGCGACGGTGGACCCGTTCGCCGGGTCCTACGCGGTCGAGGCGATGACCGACGACGTGGAGGCGGGAGTGCTCGAGCTGATGGAAACCGTGGAGGAGATGGGCGGCGCGGTGGCCGCGATCGAGCAGGGCTTCCAGAAGCGCGAGATCGAGCAGACCGCGTACGACGTGGCGCGCGGGATCGAGTCCGGCGAGCGGGTCGTGGTGGGCGTCAACCGCTACGTCCGGCCCGAGGACTCGGCGTACGAGCCGGTCCGGGTCGATCCCACGATCGAGGCGCAGCAGGCGGAGCGGCTGCGGGTGCTGCGCGAGACGCGCGACGACGCGGCCGTGCAGACCCACCTCGCGGCAATGCGCAAGGCGGCGGAGGGCACCGACAACGTGCTCTACCCGATGCATGACGCGCTGCGCGCCAAGGCCACCGTGGGCGAGGTGTGCAACACCCTGCGCGAGGTGTGGGGCGTCTACGTCCCGCACGACGCCTCCTGAGTTGGGTGCTGGCTAGGGATATGGTCGGCCGGTGATTCTGCGCCCGCTGCCCGCGGATCTGGCCGCGCTGGTCAAGGGCTGCAGTGACGAGCTGGTTGCCATCCGGCGTGACTTGCACGCCCACCCCGAGCTGTCCTGGGCCGAGGTCCGGACCACCCGGGTGCTGCACGAGCGCCTCGTCGCGGCCGGGCTCGACCCGACCGTCCTGCCGGGCGGGACCGGCCTGGTCTGCGACGTGGGGGACGGGCCGCGCACCGTGGCCCTTCGTGCCGACATCGACGCCCTGCCCGTGGCCGACGGCAAGGACGTCCGCTTCGCGTCGACGGTGCCGGGGGTCAGTCATGCCTGCGGGCACGACCTGCACACCGCGGTCGTCCTCGGCGCCGCCATCGTGCTGGCCGACCTGGCCCAGCAGGGTCAGCTGCCCGGCCGCGTCCGGCTGATCTTCCAGCCGGCCGAGGAGTCCGCACGCAGCGGCGCCCTGGCCGTCATCGAGGCGGGGGCGCTGCGCGACGTGGAGCGCATCTTCGCCCTGCACTGCGACCCACGCACCGACGTGGGTCAGGTGGGGCTGCGATCCGGGCCCATCACCGGGTCGGCAGACCAGATCCTTGTGCGCCTCACCGGTCGCGGCGGGCACACCGCCCGCCCGCACCTCACCGAGGACGTGATCCACGCGCTCGGCGCCGTGATCACCGGCCTGCCCAGCGCGCTGTCCCGCCGGGTGGACCCGCGCGCCTCGCTTTCCGTGGTGTGGGGGAGGGTCGCGGCGGGCCGGGTCGCCAACGCCATCCCGGAGGACGGGGAGGTCGAGGGGACCCTGCGCTGCCTCCATCCGGACGCCTGGCAGGCCGCCCCCGAGCTCGTCGACGTGCTGGTGCGCGAGATCGCGGCCCCCTACGGCGTGCATACCGAGCTGATCTACACACGCAACGTCCCTCCGGTGGACAACGACGAAAGCAGCGTGGCCCTCCTCGCGGCGGCGATCGAGGCGACAGAGGGCCCGGAGGCGATCGTCGGCACGGAGCAGAGCCTCGGTGGCGAGGACTTCGCGTGGTACCTCGCCGAAGGCGTGCCCGGCGCGCTGGCCCGCCTGGGGGTGCGCCGACCCGGGGACATCGAGCGCCGTGACCTCCACCAGGGCCTTTTCGACGCCGACGAGCGGGCCATCCCGATCGGCGTCCGCGTGTTGGCCGCCGCGGCTCTGCTCTCTTTCTCATAACGGCTATTGCTCATTTGGCTCTTCGGCTCGGGAACTCCGGTCTGGCGGGGCTAGAGTGCCGATCGGCCGGCACCGCTCGGCACCGGTCGACGTTGTGCCCGACCGGCCGCATTGAAGGGAGACACCCCTTGTTCCGGGTGACCAAACTCGCAACGGTCCTGGTGGCGGGAGCACTCGCTCTTACCGCCTGTGGTTCCGATGACAAGACCGACTCGTCCACCGACTCCACGACCCAGGCCAAAAAGTCCGTCAAGGTCGGGCTGGCCTTCGACATCGGCGGCAAGGGTGACAAGTCGTTCAACGACTCGGCGCTCGCCGGCCTCGACAAGGCCGCCGCCGACCTGAAGGTGGAGACCAAGGCGCTTTCGGCCAAGGCCAACGAGCCCGACACCGACAAAGAGGAGCGTCTGCGACTGCTCGCCAACGGTGGGTTCAACCCGGTCATCGCGGTCGGTTTCGCCTACGCGGCGCCGCTGACGAAGGTCGCCAAGGAGTTCCCGGACGTCAAGTTCCAGATCATCGACAGCACGGTCGATGCGGCGAACGTCGAGGGCCACGTCTTCGCCGCCGAGCAGGGCTCGTTCCTGGTCGGCGCGGTTGCCGCGCTGAAGTCGACCACCGGCAATGTCGGGTTCGTCGGTGGCTGCACCGTGCCGCTGATCCAGACCTTCCAGGCCGGCTATGAGGCGGGTGCCGAGGCGGCCAAGGCCGGCACCAAGGTGCAGGTCAAGTACCTCTCCACCCCGGCGCAGAAGTGCTCCGGCTTCAACGACCCGGCGGCAGGCAAAACCACCGCCACGGGCATGTACGAGGGCGGCGCTGACGTCATCTACCAGGTCGCCGGCGGTTCCGGCACCGGCGTGTTCCAGGCCGCCTCCGCGGCCGAGGCGAAGGCCATCGGTGTCGACTCCGACCAGTACAACTCAGCCGACGCGTCGATCAAGGCCGTGATCATCTCCTCGATGCTCAAGCGTGTCGACAACGCCGTGTTCGACTTCGTCGAGCGGGTCAGCAAGGACCAGTTCAAGGCCGGCGCGCACAACTGGGACCTGAAGAATGACGGCGTCGGCTACTCCACCAGCGGTGGGGCGATCGACGACATCAAGGCCCAGGTCGAGGCGCTGAAGGCGAAGATCATCTCGGGCGAGATCAAGGTTCCGACCGCGCCGAAGGGCTGATCCGACGCACAGACGGACGTGCCGGGCGCGGGGGGAGTACGTTTCCTCCCGCGCCCGGCACATCCGCGGGTGATCCGAAGCCCACGCACCCGGAGGTCATCATCGCCGCCGAATCGGGCGCCGCTCCAGCTGTGGAGCTGACGGGGATCGTCAAGCGGTTCCCGGGTGTGATCGCCAACCAGGACGTCGACATCACGGTGAACCGCGGCACCGTACATGCCATCGTCGGTGAGAACGGTGCCGGCAAGTCGACGCTGATGAAGATCCTCTACGGGATGCTGAAGCCGGACGGCGGGAGCATCCGTCTCGAGGGCAAGGACGTTCATTTCACCTCCCCCCAGCAGGCAATCCAGGCCGGCATCGGCATGGTCCACCAGCACTTCATGCTCGCCGACAAC
>JBDUAP010000297.1:0-3782 GCA_040004585.1 Sporichthyaceae bacterium | reverse complement strand
AGGTAAGCCAGACGTACACCGGGCCGCCGGCCGCGACTCCTAGGGTGAAGAGCGAGTAGATGCCGACCATCGGTGAGAGATAGGTGAACGCCACCGAGAAGTTGGCGAACTGGCCGAGCACCCGGTTGAGCTGGGGCCGGTAGCCAAGGCTCGAGAGCCGGGCATCGTCGGTCATGTCCTCCAACGGGGTGATGTGCTGCGCCATGCCGACGTCCTGCGTCATACGTCCTCTCAGTGTGGGGCTACGACGGCGGGCTGCGACATGGCCCAACCGGGTCATGGGTCATCGGCGCGTGAGGCGACTTGCCCGATTCCAGTGGTGTGTGTCGGTCTCGGCCAGCAACAGCGAAGCCTTCGCGGAGGCCCGTCACATGCCGGGGATGGGCTGGGCCTCGTGGATCTCGATCTCGCAGCCACCGGGCATGTTCAGGTGCGGGTGGTTGCGGGCCAGCCCGACCGCGGCGTCGAAGTCTTGCGCCTCGATGATCGAGTAGCCCACCACCTCACGTGTGCTCGGCGAGGTGCCCTCGGGGGTGACGCGGGTGCCGCCAGCAAGCGGGGTGCCGAAGTCGACCAGCCCATCGCCGACCTTTCCGGCCCAGGCGTTCCACTCACCCATGATCGTCTCCATCTCGGCCGGCGATGGAGGCGCCGCGTCGGCGGGGGTCATGGGGGCGTGGTACATGAAGAGGTACTTGGTCATGGCGTTTCTCCTTGTGTCGTGATGTGAACGCGGTCAGGCAGGCGCCAGTGGCCGCGAGAATGTCGATGGGTCAGGCAGCGAGAGGAGTCCGACCGGCGTACGCCGCCAACTGGTCGACCGGGCTCGCGCCTTCGCCTGCTGTCACCTCGTCGCCGAACGAGCCGCCGGGCCGCCCCCCGGGGACGACGCGCTCGGCCAGGCCGCGCAGGTAGGCGACGAACTCGTCGGAGATCTGCAGGCGCTGCCCGCTCGCCTGGGCGATGTCCCAGCCGTGCAGGACGAGCTCGACCGGCAGGATGTTGACCGCGAACGAGGCCGGCATGTCACTGCCGCCCGGCCCGGGGACGGTTCCATCAAGGTCGACTCCGCGCCAACCGTCGATCGCCTGCGCCGCCATCGTCGAGACGCGGTTCTCCGCCGATCCTTCTCCAGGGTTCATGACGGTGGCTCCGGCCATCGCCCCGAGCTGGACCAGCGACTCCATCAGGTGCTCGACGACCTGGTGGCAGCTGAGCTCCTTACATGGCGTCGGCTTGGGACGGTCCGCCGGCGTGAGGTTGCGCAGCACGGGCTGGATCGCCGCCAGCGCGGCATCAGCTGCCATCACAGGCGTGAGTTCCTCGGGTGCGAAGGTCCACTCGTCAGGGCCCGCGTCACCTTGGAGTGCGAGCCGCTCGAGTCGGTCGACGTAGTGATCCCAGCCCTCGGCGTGCATTTCTGCCTGCACTCCGCTCAGGCCCTCGTGCACCAATGTGACCAGCGAGCCGTCGTCGGTCGGCTCGACCGTGATGGTCACCGTCGAAGCGTCCGGCGGCAGCTCGTCGCTGCCCTCCCAGCCCCAGCCGAACACGATGCGCTTGCCCGCCTCAACTTCGCGAAACGTCCCAGCCGCGACCCGGCCGGGCGTGACCGTCCACCGGTAGGTTCCTCCGGCGCGCAGGTCGACGAAGGCGGAGATGGTCTGCCACCGGCGCAGCCGCTCCGGCTCGGTGATCAGGGAGAATGCCTCGTCCGGCGAAACCGGCAGGACGGCGGTCTTGGTGAAACTCATGGCTTGCTCCTCAGTAGATGCGCGTCGGCGACGAGCCGGTCCAGCTCGCTGGTCCAGAACCTGTCGATCTCCGCCTGCAGCTTCTGCAGCCCCGACGGCATGACTCGATAGATCCGTTGGCGACCGACCTTCTCGGCGTTGACCAGTCCGGCTTCAGCCAGCACGCCCAAGTGCTGGGAGATCGCCGAGCGGGTCACGGGGAACTCCGCGGCGATCTCGTTCACCGTTCGAGCCCGCGACGCCAGCAGCTGCAGGATGCGTCGCCGGTTTGGCTCGGCTGCCGCTGAGAGAGCGTCGGTCACACCGCAATACGTTAGCCGCTACTAACGCTTTCTGACAAGCGGTTGTGAGCCATGCGGGGAGCAAGCGAAAGACTCAGGTGCCTTGTCGAGGGTGTGCGCGCGGCTTCGCCGCTGCGGACACCCCGTCTACTTCTGCAGGGCGAACCAGGTGCCGCCGGGGCCGATGTAGCTGAAGCCTTCGCCCCAGGCCGCGATGGTCTTGCCGGTGTTGGTCACCGCGATCTCGCCGTAGTCGCCGTAGATCTCCTTGAAGCCATGGGCGCCGACGTAACCGGGACCAGATGTCGCATCGCTGAGCTTGACCGGTCGGCCCCACGTCGTACCGCCGTCGCTCGAGCTGCGGAACCACACGTTCCACGCGTCCGGGTCACCACCGGAGGTCTGCATGTACCAGATCCGCGCCTTTCGCGGTCCCGCGAAGTCGATCCTGGGGCCGGTGGCGATCTCATCCGGCGCGGACAGCGCGACCCGCCCACTCCAGATCCGGCCCTGGTCGGTCGACGTACGCACGAAGATGCGCTGTGGGCCACCAGCTGAGCGGGAGCCCTCGTAGGAGAACGCCAGCCGGCCGGCGGCATCGCTAGCGACGCTCGTCTGCCCGATGTAGAAGTCCGACGAGCACCCGCGGGCCACACAGGGCTGGCCGTTCTCCACCTTGTCGAGAACGACATTGCGCCAGGTCTTACCCCGGTCGCGGGAGATCACCGCGTGATGCCAGGTCTTGCCCTTCACCTCCCGGCCGCCGGACCCGTAGAGCAGGCTGCTCTCAGAGAACACGACCGTGCCGTTCGGGAGCGTCGTCGCGTCGTACGCGTAGTAGTAGCGCTTGGAGCTCGACAGCTTGTACTGCGACCAGGTCCGGCCGAAGTCGTGCGACACCCCGGCGTACAGGTCACCGCCCTGGGGTCCGTTCCACGACACGTACACGTCCCGGCCGTCGGCGCTGCTGGTGACCTCGGGTTTGTCCGTCCACGCGACGTTCCCGTAGACGTGGACAGGACGGGTCCAGGTCCTGCCATGGTCCTGGGACCGGAAGAACGCGGCCGAGAAGCCGCCGGCCCGGTCACCGTTAAGGAACGTGGCGTAGACGTCACCGGTGTCGGGCACGACCTCGATCGTCGGGTCGTACTGCGCCTTGGCCCCGCGGCACATGCACAGCGGGTGCTGCGGACCCCACGTCCGGCCGCCGTCAGAGGAGATCGTGAGGGCGAGATAAGGAGCGGGGCAGTGCTTCGGACACAGCTTCGGAGCGCCGTAGCGGGTGGTGAGCAGGTACACGTACGGCGCGTTCGGGTCCGCGGCGAGCGCCGGCTCCCAGTCGTCAGTGTTGGCGTTGAGCAGCTGCTCGCCGTTCCAGCCAGGGGCGGGATAATTCGTGACCGTCAGCCCGGCCCCAACCTTGCCGTTCTCGCGAGCCGCCGCGAACGCCTCGAGACGCTTCTGCGTCAGCTCTTGCTCCTCTGCTACCTCGTCTCCGCCTCCTTGGTCGCCGGCGCGGCCCTCCTGCGCCGACTGGTCCGCATCGCTGACCGCCGGACGCTCCCCGCCCTTCGGCGACGCATCGTCGGACGCTGTGTGCGTACAGCCGGCGATCAGCGCGGCGGTCGCCAAGGCGACGAAGACGTGCCGGTTGAGCGTGGCCATCGAGGACCTCCCGTCATCTGGCTCGACGCTAGACCCGGCTGGCTGAACGGTCAATCAGTGATGCCGACGTGATTCGCGAAGC
>JBDUAP010000034.1:0-12851 GCA_040004585.1 Sporichthyaceae bacterium | reverse complement strand
CCCTGCGAGATCTCCGGCTGGTACGGCGTGTAGGCGGTGTACCAGGCCGGGTTCTCCAGCACGTTGCGCAAGATGACCGGTGGCGTCAGGGTGCCGTAGTAGCCGAGCCCGATCATCGAGGTCAGCACCTGGTTGCGCCCGGCGATCTCGCGCAGCTCGTCGAGGACCTCGTGCTCCGAGCGTCCCGGTTCGAGGCGCAGCGGCTCACCGCCTTGGATCGCGGCCGGGACGGTCGCTGCGATCAGCTCGTCGAGAGAGCCGTGGCCGAGGACCGCGAGCATCTTCGCCTGGTCCTCGGGCGCGGGACCAATGTGGCGGCGGGAGAACGCCACGGTGGCGTCGAGCTCGCTACGCGCAGCGGTGCGATCGGGTCGGGACGTCACGAGGGGCCTCCAGGCGTTGCCTGCCGTGCGGCGCACATCACGCCGTACGGGTCTCCCCCTCTGTCACCCGTGCTCCAGAGTCGCCTCGCCCGCACGGTTCGGTTGCCTGAGAGGTTCCGGGGAGGTTGCCCCTTCGGCGTCCCACGCACACGAGATGGTGCCTCACGTGGTGGGAACTCTCCCGCGCGGAGTCGACAGCCCCCCGATCGTACCTCGCAAGCTGGCTCAGCCCGTCTTGCGGGCCTTGCGCCGCACAGACAGCTCGTCGGCCGCAGCGTCGCCTTCCGCCTCGGTGCCATCGGCACGCTCACCGGGAAGCTCGGCGAGTGAACCCTCGACCTCGCGCCACACCCGGCCGACCGCGATGCCGAAGACGCCCTGGCCGCCCTGCACCAGGTCGACCACCTCGTCGGGCGAGGTGCATTCGTAGACGCTGGCGCCGTCGCTCATCAAGGTGATCTGGGCGAGGTCGTCTACCCCGCGCTCGCGCAGGTGGCTGACCGCGGTGCGGATGTTCTGCAGCGAGACCCCGGTGTCCAGCAGCCGCTTGACCACCTTCAGGACGAGGATGTCGCGGAAGCTGTAGAGCCGCTGGCTGCCCGATCCGTGCGCTGACCGGATGCCGGGCTCGACCAGGCCGGTGCGCGCCCAGTAGTCGAGCTGGCGGTAGGTGATGCCGGCGGCGGAGCACGCGGTCGGCCCGCGGTAGCCCATGTCCTCGGGCAGGTGGGGCAAGTCGTCGTCGAAGAGCAGCCCCTGGCGACCGGCGCGTTCCCGGGCCGCGGCCAGTGCGGCCGGATCAGCCGTCACCGCCGTGGCGGTGCCTGGCTCGGTCGAACCGTCGCCGGTGGTGCTCACGCGGACCTCCATCTCGCGCCCTCCGGGGAAAGTCTCCGGTGCCGCGCCCACTGACCCGGTCAGGTGAGTTGCAGCCCTGGAGTTACATCGAGGGCGTTCGTCTCGACGGTACGGCCCGGCGCCGGGCCGGTCAACGATGCGGAAGTCGGCTGCGTGTACCGGGCGTGTCACTCTCGACCTCGGGTCGAGGGTCGGCGGCCGGCTCTGCGGTGGACGGGTCAGCCCTGCGGTGGCCCGAAGTCGTCGGGAGAGACCCCATCGAGGAACTCCCGGAACTTCTCGACCTCGTCCTCCTGCTCGTCCGGGATCGCGATGCCGGCTTCGTCGAGCACCTCCTCGGCCCCGAAGATCGGGGAGCCGGTCCGCAGCGCGATGGCGATCGCGTCCGAGGGCCGGGCACTGACCTCCAGGCCGCTGGTGAACACGAGCTCGGCGTAGAACACGCCGTCCTGCAGGGACGTGATGCGCACCTGGGCGAGCTCTTGCCCGGCCGCCTTCAGGAGGTCGCGAATCAGGTCGTGGGTGAGGGGCCGCGGCGGCACCACGCCCTGCTGGGCGAACGCGATGGCCGTGGCTTCAACTGCGCCGATCCAGATGGGCAGGTAGCGCTCGCCGTCGGACTCTTTGAGAAGCACGATCGGTTGGTTGGACGGCATCTCGACCCGCACGCCGACAACGTCGAGCTCGTTCACGTTGGCCACACTACCCGCGGTCGGTCAGCGTTGGACGAAGCCGCGCAAGGCGGTTCGGACCAATGCTGTGTGCAGGCGCACCGAAAGCGCGCCCATCTCCCGGGCGACCTCCTCGGCGCGGGCCCGGGCCTCCGGGTCACGCTGGAGCAGCAGCGGTGCAACGACCTGCTCGACCAGGCCTGCCTCCCGTTCGGCCCCGGTGCGGAACGCCCTGAGGTGGCGAGGTTCCAGGCCGTAGCTGCGCATCTCGGCGATCGTGCGGGCCACCACCAGCGCATCGCCGTCGTAGTGAGCCGAGCCGGCCCGCCGTGCCACCAGGCCGTAGTTCTCGATCTGGTCCAGCAGGTCGGCGTCGATGCCGGCCGCCTTGATGAGCTCGCTGCGCGAGAGCCGGACCTCGCTGTTGTCACCCGGCCCGCCCTGGTCGGCCCCTCGTCCCCGCGGGCCCGGCGGCAAGTCGAGGCCGCGGTCGATCGCGTCGAGGTGCTCCTTGATGACCCGCAGCGGAAGGTACTGGTCACGCTGGGCGGACAGGACGTAGCGAAGACGGTCCACGTCCTGGTGGCTGAACTTGCGGTAACCCGACGGCGTACGCGCCGGCTCGACGAGACCCTCGGACTCCAGGAACCGGATCTTCGAGATGGTCACGTCCGGGAAGTCAGCACGCAGCGTCTGCAGCACCTCGCCGATGCTCATCAGCGACCTGGCTGGGACCGCCGAGCTCATCCCGCAGCTCCGGGCTGCCCCTGCCCCTGCTGCGCATGCTGGTCGGGATAGTAGATCAGCCGGTACTTGCCGATCTGCACCTCGTCGCCGCCACTGAGCGCGGCCTCGTCGATCCGTTCCCGGTTGACATAGGTGCCGTTGAGGGACCCCACGTCGCGAACGGTGAAGCCCTCGTCCATCCGGGCGAACTCGGCGTGGCGCCGGGACACGGTCACGTCGTCGAGAAAGATGTCGCTTGAGGGATGCCGGCCAGCGGTCGTCGCGTCGGAGTCCAGCAGGAACCGGCTGCCGGAGTTAGGGCCACGGCGTACGACGAGCAGCGCCGAGCCTGGCGGGAGTGCGTCGACGGCCGCCTGGTCGGCGGGCGAGAGTCCCTCGCTCTTCTCGGGGATCTCCCCCGCGTCCATGCCGCTGATGGTGATCGTCGTGGTCGAGGTGTCCCCCCCCGAGGCGGTCGCCCGGGCCAATGCGGCGCCGCAGTTGCTGCAGAAGCGGCTCTCGTCGGGGTTGGCGTGTCCGCACTGCGTGCAGAACGGCATCGTTGGGCCTCCCGTCGCGGCTTCCGCCGCAGACCTCGCTGGTGGGTGCCGCAAGAGGTCGGGGCACCCGTGCTCGACCCTCGACCACAAGTCGAGGGTGTTGGAAACCTACGCGGCGGACCCGGGAGGGTCAACCGTGTCGCTCAGGACGTCTGCAGTCCGGCCTCATAGGCCGCGGCGTCGAGCAGACCATCGGCGCTGCTCTGGTCGGCGGGACGGATGTCGATCATCCAGCCCTCGCCGTACGGATCGGAGTTGACCAGCTCCGGTGCCGCGTCCAGCGCCTCGTTGCGCGCCACGATCGTCCCGCTGACCGGCGCGTAGATGTCGGACACGCTCTTGGTCGACTCCACCTCGCCACACGGCTCACCAGCCGTCACTTCTGCACCAACCTCTGGCAGGGTGACGAAGACGATGTCCCCCAGAGCCTCCTGGGCGTAGTCGGTCACCCCCACGCGCAGCATGTCGCCGGTGCTGCGGATCCACTCGTGCTCGCGGGTGTAGTGCAAGTCCTCGGGGTTCACGGGTTCCCTCTCGTATCCGGGTCGGTCGGGGCTCGTCGTCGCCGTCCTAGGGAGCCGGGCGAGCGTACTCAGGCGCCGGAGCCGGGTGCAAGGACGCGATGGTGATCTCGCTGCGCTGGGTCACCATGCCTTGGGCCTCCCGCTGCCGGAGGACGTCCAGGACCCCGCCAGGAATGTCCAGGGCGGCCGCCAGCGTCCGGGCGTCACCGATGACCCGGAACTGGTAGGGAGCCTTGATCAGCGTCTCGTCAACTTTCACCGCACCATCACCGTCTACGTCCACGAGATGCGTGCTGGCCACGACCCGGACCTTCGGCCCGTCCGGATTGGCGAGCTCGACTGCCTCAGCTCCGGCGTCGCGGAGCTCTTGGAGGGCGTCGAGCAGCAGATCAGCCTGCACCTCGCCCTTCGGGTCGCTGATGGTGAACTCGATGCCCGGTCCGGTGGCGGCGACGGTGCCGGCGAGGATGCCCAGCGTTCGGACCCTCGCCCGCGCCTGCTCCAGGGCGGCCAGGGACCCGCTGGTGTCGCCGGTGACCTGGGCGCGGGCCGCCTCGAGGTCGCGGGCCTCCGCCTGCAGCCGGGCGGACCGCTCGGTGACGTCATCGAGGATGCGCACCAGATCGGTCTGCCGCAGCCCGGCCAGGTCGGAGTCCCGGTTGGCCCGGACCTGGACCGCGGCCGCGAAACCCAGCAAGCCGCACAGCAGCGCCGCGATGAGTTGCCCTCGGGTGGCTCTCGGCCGCAGTGCCCCACGAAGCCGGTCCCGGCCGGTCCGGCGCGCGTGGGCAGCGACGTGCCGCGAGGGCTCGTGGACCGGCTCGCGGGTGTTCACGCGTGGAACAGGTGTCGGCGGATGGCCGCGGCGTTGGAGAAGATCCGGATGCCCAGCACCACGACAACACCAGTGGAGAGCTGGGCACCCACCCCGAGCTGGTCGCCGAGGTAGACGATCAGCGCCGCAACGAGGACGTTAGCGACGAACGAGACCACGAAGACCTTGTCGTCGAAGATCCCGTCGAGCAGGGAGCGCAGCCCGCCGAACACCGCGTCCAGGGCGGCGACGACCGCGATCGGCAGGTAGGGCTGCAGCCACAGCGGGACCGTGGGCTCGAGAAAGAGACCGGCCACGATGCCGGCGACCAACCCGATGGCGGCGATCACGAGTTGCCCGCTGGCTGTTCGGGCACCGTCGCGTAGCGGACCGGCAGCCCGGCAGCGGCAGGCAGCGCGACGCTGGTGCGGGTCTTGACTGTGTAGGTGATGCCGTAGTTGCGCAGCACCTGCAGGTAGCTGCCGCCAAATCCGTCGACGACGCGCCTCTGCATGGTGTTGGAGTCGCCGACCGCAACCACGTCGTACGGCGGGGAGAGTGGGCGGAAGTCGACCAGGATGGCCTGACCGGCTGAGCGGATCGCGCTGAGGGAGGTCAGCCGCTGACCGTTGATCGCGATCGCCTCGGCCCCGGCCGCCCACACCTCGTTCACGATGGTCTGCAGGTCACGGTCGGTGATCCGGCCCTCGGTGCGGCTGTCCGCCCCTCGGGGATCGGACGCGGCGTCCTTAGCGTCCTCGAGATGGACGGCGAGCCCTGGACCGCGCACGGCACCGGCACCGGTCACCACCTCCAGGTCGGACAGTGTCGCGGCCAGCGCCGACCCCGTCGAGGTCAGGCCCAACGCGTCTTCCCGGGCCGCGGCGACAGATGCTCTCAGCTTCTGCACGTCGGTTTCGAGCTGGTCGGTCGCCGCCGTCCGCTGCCCGATCTCCGTAGTGAGGGCGTCCCGGGCCTGCGCCGCCGCAGGTGCGCGGTTGCGAACCTGCAAGGCGGCCGTCGCGAGCAGAAGGCCGATCAGCACCAGCCCGGCGGCGAACAGCCAGCCGTTGCGAGATGACGGCTCGTGTCCAGCTGCCCGCCGGGCTGCGGCCTCGGCATAACCCTCGTCGAGGGAGTGCTCGATCAGGTTGGTCAGCAGGGACATCGACGCATCGGGGCGCGCAGGCGCGTCGTACGGTGCTCGTGCCTGCATGGCGGCCATCGTCGCACGGCCGAGGCGCGCGGGTCCCCCAGTCAGTGGTCGGCGCGCTCCACGACGGCGACCCACCGTTCGAGATGCTCGGTTGCTGCGGCATCGCCGGCCGCTTCGGCCCAGACGTGCGTGACCGGCTCGGACGGGTCGGGAAGCACGAGGGCCCACGACCCGTCGTCCTCGACGACGCGTACCCCGTCGGTGGTGTCGACCCTGCGGTCGCCGGCCTCCTCGACGACAGCGCGCATCACCATGCCCTTGGCTGCCCAAGGTGTCGGCACCGACCGGCGGACGATGTGGGACTGCGGGATGCGCGCGTCGATCTCGGACAGCTGCAGCTGGGTGCGCGCGACCAGCCCGACGAGCTGGACGAACGCGGCGAGGCCGTCGATCGCGGTGCTGAACTCGGGGACGACGAAGCCACCGCGACCGTCGCCACCGAAGATGACGTCAGGGTCGGTGGTGGCTCGAGTCAGCTCGGCCGCAGACGTCGCCACCCAGCGGATCTCCACGCCGTGGAACGCCGCGACCTGTTCGGCAAGACGGGTCGTGGTGACGGGCAGGGCGACCGTTCCCTTCTTGCGTTCGGCGGCCACGAGGTCGAGTACGACGAGCAGCGCCCGTTCGTCGTCGATCGGCACACCTCGCTCGTCGACGATGGAGACGCGTTCGCCCACCGGGTCGAAGCGCACGCCGAAGTCGGCGCGGGAGGACTCGACCAGTCGGCCGAGTCGGTGCAGTGCCTCGTGGCGGTCGGCCGGCGACTCGGTCGGAGACCGCTCGTCGAAGCCGTTGTTGACGGTGAGCGCGTCGACACCGAGCCGGCCGAGCAAGGACGGCAGCACCAGCGCCGCCGTGCCGCCACCGGTGTCGACGACGACCTTCGGACCAACCTCGGCGACGCCAGAGGTGTCCACGCGCCGGAGTAGCTCCAGGGCGTACGCCTCCATGACGCGAGGCGGGAACGAGAGGTCACCGATCTCGCCCGGGAACGCCCGCCGGAACTCGCCGCGGGCGACCACGCGCTCGAGCTTGCGCTGGGCGGCCTGAGAGAGATCTGCGCCGCGGTTGTCCAGGAACATGATGTCGACGCTCTCCGGCTGGCCGGGAGTCGTGCGGATCACGACTCCCCCGGCGCGACCCTGCGCGGTCTCCAGGCGGGCCACCGGTACGGGGACGACCTCGAGGTCGACGACGTTGATGGCGCTGGAGGTCAGCGCAGCGATGACGGCCCGTTTGAGGGCTCGTGCGGCTCGCGACACGTCACGTGACGTGGTGACGGTCACGCCCTTCTTCAGGGTGGTCGCCCACGCCCCTGCCAGCCGCACCGCGAGCTCGGGAGTGATCTCGACGTTCACGATCCCCGAAACCCCGCGGGGGCCGAACAGGGCGCGCTGGCCGCGCGACTCGAAGATGACGTTGCTGTTGACCACCGCGCCGGCCTCGACGGTCTTGAAGGGGTAGATCATCACCCCTGCCGAGATGATCGCCTCCTCGCCGACGACACACTCGTCCCCCACGACGACGCCCTCGCCGACCCGGGCCGCTCGCATGATGTCGGTGTTCTTGCCGATCACGCAGGCTCGCAAATGGCTTTGTGGACCGATGAACACGTTGTCGTGCACGACCGCCCGGTGCAGGAACGCGCCACCCTTGACCACGACGTTGCTTCCGAGCACGGTGAACTCCCGCAGCTCGGCGGCGGCCTCGACCTTCGCGTAGTCCCCGATGTAGAGCGGGCCGGTCAGGATCGCGTCCGGGTGCACGTCGGCGCCCTCGGCGACCCAGACCCCGGGAGCGACCTCGAAGCCGTCGATGTCGACGTCGACCTTGCCGGACAGCACGTCGCCCTGGGCGCGCAGGTAGGACTCGTGCGTCCCGACGTCCTCCCAATAGCCCTCGGCGACGTAGCCGAAGATAGGCAGGCCCTCCTTCAGCAGGCGAGGGAACACGTCGGCCGACCAGTCGACGGACTCGCCCTCCGTCACGTAGTCGAAGACCTCCGGTTCCATGACGTAGATGCCAGTGTTCACGGTGTCGGAGAAGACCTGGCCCCATGTCGGCTTCTCCAGGAAACGCTGCACCCGGCCCTCGTCGTCGACGATGGTGATGCCGAAGTCCAGGGGGTCGGGGACCCGGGTCAGGCAGACGGTGACCAGCGCGCCTTTGTCGCGGTGGAAGCTCACCAGGTTGGTCAGGTCGAAGTCGGTCAGGGCGTCGCCCGAGATCACGAGGAACGTCTCGTCGCACAGGAGGTCCTCTGCGTTCTTGACACTGCCGGCAGTCCCGAGTGGCGTCTCCTCGGTTGCGTAGTGCAGCGGCATCCCGTATTCCTCGCCGTCGCCGAAGTAGTTGCGCACCAGGCTTGCGAGGAACTGGACGGTGACGACTGTCTCGGAGAACTTGTGCCGCTGGAGCAGCCGCAGGACGTGCTCCATGATCGGTTTGTTGACGATCGGGAGCAGCGGCTTGGGCATACTCGTCGTCATCGGCCGCAGACGGGTGCCCTCACCGCCGGCCATCACCACGGCTTTCATGACGCGGTCTCCCCGCCAGCCGTTGCGAGCGATCCGGCGGCGGGCGCAGCGCGTGCGGCGCTGACGAGCTGGCGCACCTGCACGACGTACAGGAGCCCGGCCCACCAGTAGAGCGCCGTGCCCCAGATCGCGAAGGCCCATCCGAAGGCATGAGCGATCTGGCTGACCAGGCTGTCGCCCTCGCCGAGGAGCAGGAGGGGAAAGCCGGAGAGCAAGTTGAAAGTGGCCGCCTTGCCGAGGAAGTTGACCGGCAGCGGGCCGTAACCATGCCGCCGCAGCACCGGCAGGAAGAGCGCCAGGAAGACGTCGCGGCCAACCAGGGCGAGGGTGAGCCACAGCGGCACAACGTCACGAATGGTCAGCCCGATAAGGGTCGCGAGGATGTAGAGCCGGTCCGCGGCCGGGTCCAGGAGCTGGCCCACCCGCGACATCTGGCCCCAGCGCCGGGCGATCTTGCCGTCCAGCCAGTCGGTGACGCCGCTGACCATCAACAGGGCGACGGCGGCGGCGTCGTGCTCGTTGAGCACGAGCCAGAGGAAGAGGGGTACGCCGAGCAGGCGGAGCAGACTCAGGGCGTTGGGCACAGTCAGGACGCGGTCGGTCACCAACCCCGTCTCCGACACCGTCACGCCTTCCCGCTCGACGTACGCGCTGCTTGGAGCCTATCTGGGAGCTGGTTAGGGGCGTTCCTCGCGAGCGCCGCCGGCGCCTATAGTCAGGCATGACCACCACGGCTGTAATTCCCGCTAACGAGGCGGGACGGATGGCCGCGGTGCGTCGCTACGACATCCTGGACACCCCGCCGGACGGTGCGTTCGACCACATCTCCGCGATGGCTGCCCGCTTGTTCGGGGTCCCGATCGCCATCGTGAGCATCGTCGACTCCGACCGCATCTGGTTCAAGTCGCACCACGGCCTTGACGTTGTTGAGCTCGATCGCGATCCGGGGCTGTGTGCGTCCGCCATTCTGTCTCAGGAGCCGTGGATCGTGTCCGACGCAGCGCTGGACCCACGCACGATTGCCAACCCCCTGGTGGCGGGCGACTTCGGGCTGCGTTTCTACGCCGGCGTCCCGCTGACGACGCACGACGGTTTCAACCTCGGCACCCTGTGTGTCCTGGATCTGGAGCCGCGAGTCGTGACTGACGACGAGGCAAGCACGCTGGCCGATCTGGGCGCCCTCGTGATGGACCAGCTGGAGCTGCGCCTGGCAGCGCGCACCGCAGTGGCCCTGGAAGAGGGCCGCCGCGAGGAGATGGAGGGCCTAGCGGAGGCGTTGCAGTCCAGCCTGCTGCCACCGAGTCTCCCCCAGATCCGCCATGTGGAGCTCGCCGCCCACTACCGGCCGGCGAACCGCCTGCAGGTCGGCGGCGATTTCTACGACGTCTCGCCGATCGACGACGCGACGTGGGGGCTGGTGATCGGCGACGTCTGCGGCAAGGGTCCGCAGGCCGCCAGCCTGACCAGCCGGGCTCGTTACAGCGTGCGGGCGGCGGCGATCAGGGAATCGGCTCCGTGCGAGGTTCTCCGCGCGGTGAACCAGACGATCATGGTTGGTGCGGAGCCGGACGAACCCTTCGTCACGGTGCTCTTCGCGCGGGTGCGACCGGGTGAGGAGTCGACCCGGGTCACCCTGGCGTCGGGTGGTCATCCCCTGCCCGCCTTGCTACGAGCCGATGGCACGGTCACCACAGTCGGCCAGCCGGGCAGTCTCCTCGGAGTTCTGTCGGAGACCATTTGCTCCGATGCCGAGGTCGAGCTGCGGGCGGGAGACACGCTGGTCCTGTTCACCGACGGGGTTCTCGACTCCGGCAACCTGCCCGGCCCGTTGGAGCAACGCGGCATGGAGGAGCTGCTCCGCAGCTGTGCGGGTCTGCTGGTAGCCGATGTGGTGCGCCGCCTGCACACGGCGGTTGAGGCAGCGCAACGTGACGACATCGCCATCCTGGCTTTGTCCCACTGCGGCAACCCCGACAGCGCCTGAACTCCCGTCGGCCATGCTCCTGGTCGGGTGGGCGTAACCTGGTGGCCGCGGCGCCGTCCGTGGACGGGCGCGTAGCGTGGCGGAGTGCTTCCCATACCCGAGCGCATCCCTGAGCCGATCGTCCCTGAGCCGCTCGGTTCGGACGCCGTCGACGTATCCGCGCCGCGGCTTTCCGGCCCGGTGCTGATGAGCCAGGGCTGGCTCGATGTGACCTTTCTCCATTGGGCAGTAGAACCCGCGGAGGTGGCACGGTTCATGCCACCCGGTATCCGCCCCGACACATTCGAGGCCACGTCCTATGTCGGGCTGGTGGCGTTCCGGATGGTCGGCGCCGGGATCGGTCGCGGACCTGCCGTCCCGAGGGTCGGGACGTTCCTGGAGACCAATGTGCGGCTGTACTCGGTGGACTCGACGGGTCGCCGTGGCGTGGTGTTCCTCAGCCTGGACGCCGACCGTGCCCTCGTCGTCGCGGGAGCTCGTGTCGCGTTCGGGCTGCCCTACCGGTGGGCCCGGATGAGCCACCGACACACGGTCACGTCGTCAGGCGACCAGCACGAGTACGACGGTCGACTGCGATGGCCTGGAGTGCACGGCGGCACGCACATAGTCGTCCGGGTGGGTGAGCCTCGCGCGGCGGAGCCGCTCGATGATTTCCTCGTCGCGCGATGGGGGCTGCACTCGCGACATGTCGGTCTCAACTTGTTCACGCCCAACCAGCACCAGCCCTGGCCGCTGCGCTCGGCGGAGCTGGTGGACCTGCGGGACGACCTGATCGCGTCGGTCGGGCTCGGTGACCTCGCCTCCCGACCTCCGGACCGCGTGGCGTTCAGCGACGGCGTCTTCGCCCGGTTCGCTCTGCCCACGCGCTCCAGCCGCCCCCACCGAGCCATCCCGTGACTCAACCGGCACCGCGGGCACGACCGACACCGCTGCGGCCGGGTCCAGGCCAGGAGTCGGTGTGGGACTACCCCCGACCGCCACGGCTCGAGCAGACGGCATCGGTGATCGAGGTGGTTCTCGGAGGAGTGTGCGTCGTACGCACGGAGCGCGCATTTCGAGTGCTCGAGACCAGCCACCCACCGTCGTACTACCTCCCGGCAGCTGACTTTGCTCCAGGAAGCCTCCGACCGGCGCCGGGACAGTCCCTCTGTGAGTGGAAGGGCGCCGCCGCGTACTTCGACGTCATGGCAGGATCCACGGTCGCCCGGGCCGCAGCGTGGGGCTACCCGCATCCCACGCAGGCGTTCGAGGCGCTGCTCGACCATGTCGCGGTGTACGCCGGCGCCATGGACAGGTGCACGGTGGACGGCGACGTGGTTCTCGCGCAGCCGGGGAACTTCTACGGAGGCTGGATCACCTCAACGGTGGTCGGACCGTTCAAAGGAGAACCGGGCAGCAAGTTCTGGTGAGTGGCCCGGCGCCACAGCTATTTGTAGCTCGTTCAGGACACGTCCCCGTGGGCGCGGCGGAACAGCGGTGGGAGGTAACGCACCATCAGGGTCGACCACGTGAGGTGAGTCAGCACCGGAGCCTGCAGACCTCCGGAGGCACGCCGTTGCAGGCTGAAGAGCGTGCCCATCACTGCGGCCGCGAGCATCAGCGCTGGGTTCCGAGTCGAAGCCGTCGCCAACGTGTAGACCGCCGTCGAGACCACGACAGCCCGGTCGGCGTCCACGGCTGCGTAGAGCGCGCCGCGGAAGAACACTTCCTCGCCCAGGCCGTTGGCCAGCGTCGTCGCCACGATCATCGGGCTGCTGCCCTCCTCGGCAAAGGTCAAGACCTTGCCGATCGCCTGATCGAGGGAGGGGATGCTTCGTGCCACCAGCGCGCACCCGTAGAAGAAGGCGAACGCCCCTACCCCAGTCGCGACCGGGGTGACGATCGGCCGACGCAGCTGTTGGTCCCGGCTCTGGATCCAGCCGAGGTGCAGCGGCCCGGATAGCAGCCCGCCCGAGATCCAGGTGGCCGCTACTGCGGCGGTCAGCCCGTAGAACTCTTTGGAGTTCGGCTTGGTGGAGAGGGACAGACCGAGCAGCCCGGTGCCGAGCAGCGAGACTCCAGCGACCACGCGTCGTCTGCGGGAGACGGCAGACGCAGGCTCGGGGTGCTCGATCGGGACGACGTGCCGGATCGACATCGGGAGGCGTAGCTCGAGCGCCGATCGCGCACGCCGCAGCCAGGCGCTGGTCCGCTGCGAGGTCGACGTGGGGTCCTTCAACTCCTCGTGCTCCCGCAGTGCGGTCCGCACCGCCTCGTCGTACCCCATCGTCTGGAGCGGCACGAGAGACCGGATGCTGTCGGTCCGGACCACAACCTCGTTGGTCATCGAGTCGACCAGCGAACGCCCTGCCTGGGTGTCGACGTCGGTGACCAAAGCCAGCCAGCGCGACGACAAGCCGGGGCTGAGCAGCGGCACCGGGAGAATCAGCAGCCGGCGGTTCTTGATCGCGGCAACTCGGCGCAGCATGGTGACGTACTGCAGCACCTCGGGGCCGCCGATCTCGAAGACCTTTCCCTTCGCCCGAGGCTCGTCGAGCACCCCGACCAGGTATCGCACGACGTCGGCCACCGCAATCGG
>JBDUAP010000296.1:0-3812 GCA_040004585.1 Sporichthyaceae bacterium | reverse complement strand
TCGGGACCGGTCTCCTATGGTTCGGGTGGTACGGCTTCAACGCCGGCAGCGAGTTCAAGGTCGACGCGGTCACCGCGATCGCGTTCCTCAACACCGACGTGGCTGCCTCCTTCGCGGCGATCACCTGGCTTCTCATCGGCTGGTGGCAGGAGAAGCGGCCGACGTTTGTCGGGCTGCTGACCGGAGCGGTGGCCGGGCTGGCGACGATCACGCCGGCTGCCGGCTATGTCTCGCCGATTACGGCGGTGATCATCGGGATCGCGGCGGGCGGGGTTTGCTTCTTCGCGGTCGCCCTCAAGAACCGCCTGCGCTGGGATGACGCGCTCGATGTGTGGGGCGTGCATGGCGTGGGCGGCTTCCTCGGAATCGTGCTCCTGGGGGTCTTCGCGACCACGGCCTTCAACCCGGCCGGCACGGACGGGCTGATCGCAGGCAACCTGTCGTTCTTCCTCAAGCAGCTTGCCGCGGTGGCTGTCTCGTCGGTGTGGGCGTTCGGATTCACCTACGGAATGCTGTGGGTGATCGATCGCTTCACCCCGGTCAAGGTCGAGGAATCGGCCGAGGAGAGCGGCTTGGACGCGGCGCTCCACGGAGAGACCGCCTACCTCGAGACCGGCTAGCCCGGGGGCATCCGTCTAGCGGCGCGCCCTGCGGCGCCACGCGCTCTCGGTGGCGAGCAGGGCCATGAGCAGGATCCACGCGGCCAAGACAGACGGCAGCATTGCCGGCGACACCTCGCCATTCCAGGCAGTTGCGCGCGTGTCGGCCAGGGAGCCACTCGGCGACGGGAGCGGGGTTGGAGTTACGGTCGACCCAACGTTCACGCTCACCTTGGTCATCGTCGAACTTGTGTTGTTGAGGGTGTTCGGGTCGGGGGTCGTCGCGTTGGCACCGGCGGCGTTGGAGATGATCGTCCCGTCGGGCGTCGTCGCGTCAACGGTGGCTGAAATCACGACGCCCACTGATTGTCCGGGCTGCAATGTGCCCAGGTTGACCGCGCCGGTCCACGGGGTCGCCACGCCGCAGCCCGACCCGAAGTCCAGGCAATAGGTCGCTCCGCTGAGCCTCGGGTCGAGGAGATCGGTAAGCGTCACGTTCACGGCGTCGGACGGGCCGAGGTTCGTGACCGTGATCCTATAGGTCAACGTGCCCCCGGCAGCCACAGGATCTGGGCTTGAGATGGCGAGATCCGCGATGTCTGTGGTGGTGGTCACGACCGTACTGACGACGCTGCTGGAGTCGTTGGTGGCGTCCGGGTCATTGGCCGATGCGACGGCTGCCGAATTGGCGAGGATCGTGCCCGCGGCGATGCTTGATGCCAGCCTGACGTGAATGACGAAGGCGTCATCGGCTCCATTCGCAAGACCGGTCACATTCGTGCAGGTCACGGTTTGACCTAGGGCTGCGCAACGGACGTCGCTTCCGAGCGACTGGAAGAGCAGGCCCGCCGGGAGCACGTCGGTGATGGTGAAACCGGCGGTGTTGTCGAACGCCCCGCCATTGTGAACGGTCACGGTGTAATCGAACCCGGAGGGGTCCCCGGCGATGGCGGACCCCGGCCCCGTCTTGCTGACCTGCAGGTCAGATGCCGGTTCCCCGATCGCGAATTCACTGAGCGAGGTCATGCCGAAGGCCGTGATGGTGGTGGCCGTGTTGGCGCCTGAGGAAGGCGTCGTCCAGGCTCCGTCCCATTTGGCGACGACGAACTGGCCGGTCTGCGCGCCGGGGTCGACATCGGTCGGCGCGAAGGTGAAGACCGCGTCGAGGGTGTCGAAGCCGATGCCGGCATTGGTCAACGTCCACCATCGGTTCACGTCCTGGGGTGCGTAGATGGGAGAGGTGCCAATGGACGGATGCTCACCCGGAGTCGTCGAGGCGGTCAGCTGCCCGGTGATGCTCACGGTGCCAAAGGTCAGGTCAACCGGTGCGTATGTGCCCGCGTCGCCGATTTCGTAGGTCAGCGTCACGCCAGGTCCGGACGCCGCCCACTTCTGCAGGGCGCCCACCACATGGCCAGCCGTGCGGTTGACGGAGCCGGCAGGTCCGATGCTCAGCACGCCGCTGCCCGCGTCGAGGTTGCCGCCGGCGAGGGTGGCGGTCCCATCCACGCTCAGCGGGCCGGCCAGCGCCGCCCCGTTGGGGTTCGAGAGGGTCAGGTTCAGCAGCGACGTCAGGCTCGAGGGGATGACGATTCCGGATCCATTGCCGTTGATGATCAACGTCGAGCCGGCGTCGCCCGTCAGGTCGTTCGGCGCGCCAATGATGGCATGCGCGATACTCAGGCTCTCGCCGCTGAAGTCGAGCGGGCCGCCGAGGTCCAGGGTTCCGGCGACCAACACCGTGGTGGTCTGGGTGACGCCGGCCGGGTCGTTGATCCTGAGGTCGTAGAGGCCGATGGTGGCAGCACCGCCCAGTACCTGTCCGGTCACGCCGTCCATATCCAACCTGCCCGTGGTCACGGTGAGCGCGCCGTCCACGATCACGTCGCCCGCCACGAACGCGGCCTGGGAGCCGATGGCGAGGGTGCCGGCGCTCACCGTGAGATCGCCGCCCGCCACCAGGTTGTCGGCCAATGTGGCAGTGCCGGCGTTGATCAGGACGTCGTTGAAGGACATGCCGGCGGCGTCGATGGCCAGGTTCCCGGCGAAGACGACCAGGCTGCCGTCCGGGTCGACCGCACCCAGCAGGTGCGTCCAGTCATGCGCCGTCCGGATGGTGCCAGTCAGCATGAGCGTGCCGCCGGTCTGATTGATCCTCACATCGGGGAGGTCACCTGCACCAACGGTGGCCGACCCGTCGAAGGTGTGGTTTGCGCCGCCGGTGATCTCCAGCATGCCTGTACCCCCGTCGAAGGAGGAGAGCTGCGTGATCGGCGCCGCGCCGGCGATGGTCCCGCCGTTGATCGTTCCGTTATCGAGAGTCAGCGTGCCGAGCGCAGTCACGATGTCCCCGCCGGTCACGGTGTGCGGCCCGCCACTGAGGTACACGTTGAACAAGCTGTGGGTCCCGCTGATGGTGACGGTGCTGTCGAAGTAGACCGTGCTGCTGCCGGGAACGACATTCCCCTTCAGCCATGTCCACGACGAGGTGATCATCCGGATGGTGCCGATCAGGAAGAGGGTGCCCGACGGCTTATCGATGACGAGGTTGGCCATGTCGGAGGTGCTCGAGTCGGCCGATCCCGTCAGCGTCTGGTCCGTCAGCCCTGCGATCCGGTAGGTACCTCCCTCGCCGTCGTACCCGACCAGCAGCGAGATGTCGCCTCGGGCATCGACCGTGCCGGCGGCCAGGTTGCCATCGGTGAGGGTCAGGAGACCCTCCACGGACAGCGTGTCGCCCGCGGCGACCGTGACGTCGCCTGCGTGCATCTCGACGTTGTTCAGGGCGTGGCTGCCGGTGATGGTCAGCGTGCCGTTGAAGACGACCGTGCTGCCGACGACGGTCAGGTTGCCGCTGTTGGTATACGTCCAGCTGCGGCCCGTGCGCAGGGTGCCGGCCAGGGTCAGCGTACCCAGCGGATCATTGATAAGGACGTTGGGCAGGGCACCGGTCAGGGCGGTGTGGAAGCCGGTGAAGAGCTGCGGTCCCATGCCGTTGATGAGCAGGCTGGCCGTCCCTCCTCCGGTGAAGCCAACCCGGGCGATGATGTTGCCCTGGCCCGCCAGCGTGCCGGTGGCCCCAGCTTGATTGAGGGTGCCTGAGAACAGCTCGGTTGTTCCGGCAACGGTCAGGATGGTATTGGCAGCGATCGCGACCGTGCCTCCGCGGATCTCGACGTTGTTCAGCGTGTGACTGCCGGTGATGGTGGTGGC
>JBDUAP010000033.1:0-12902 GCA_040004585.1 Sporichthyaceae bacterium | reverse complement strand
CTGCCACCCCTGGACGCCTACCGGCTCGACCTGATGGGCAGCATCGGGGGCATCGTGGCCTTCACGGCGCTGTCGTTCCTGCGGGCGCCGTCGGTGGCCTGGGGGCTCATCGTCGCCGCCGCGTTCGTCGCGCTGATCTGGTCACAGCTGTCCGGCGTGATCAGCCTGGCCGTCGCACTCCTGGTGATCCTGCTCGCTGTCGAGAGCATGACCGTCGGCGTGACCTGGTCGCCGTACTACAAGGTCACCACGGACGAGGTCCCCGGCCTCAACAACGCCGATCAGCTGCGTATCTCCGTGAACGGCATCCCCCACCAGGTAATGCGCAGCGCCCAGCTGAGGCTGGTGGAGGAACCGCAGTACGGCATTCCTTACGACCGGTTGCAGGGCAACCAGCTCGACCGGGTCCTCATCATCGGTGCCGGATCCGGCAGCGACGTCGCGATCGCGCTGGCCAAGGGGGCCAAGCACGTCGACGCCGTCGAGATCGATCCCCGCATCCTGCAGATTGGCAAGCAACGGCACCCGGACCGGCCGTACCAGGACCCGCGGGTGTCTGCCTTCGTCAACGACGGTCGGGCGTTTCTCGAGCAGTCCGACACGAAGTACGACCTCATCCTGTTCGCGCTACCCGACTCACTGGTGCTCGTGAGTGGAGCGAGTGCGATCCGGCTGGAGTCCTACCTGTTCACGAAGGAAGCCGTCACCGCGGCGCGCGACCATCTTGCGCCGGGCGGAGGGTTCGCGATGTACAACTACTACCGCGAGGACCGGTTGATCGACCGGCTCGGAGGGACCGTCGCCGACGCCTTCGGGCACGACCCCTGTATGGACCGGGTCGGCAACGCCGGCGGGCAGGCAGTCATCTCGGCCGGCCTCACCCCTGACGACCAGTCGTGCGCAGCAGACCAGCCTGCCTTGCCGACGGTGCGGACCGCGCCGGCGACCGATGACCGGCCGTTCGTCTACTTCTTCGGGTCCTCACTGCCCGCGCTCTACCTGTTGGCCCTGGGCTGCGTCCTGGCCGTCAGCCTGGCCTGCGTGCGCGCCCTGGCCGGGCCGTTCCGGACCATGCGGCCCTACGCCGACCTGTTTTTCATGGGTGCGGCGTTCCTGCTGCTCGAGACCAAGAACATCACGTCTTTCGCCTTGCTGTTCGGGACGACGTGGGTCGTGAACGCGATCGTCTTCGGCGGCGTCCTAGTCGCGGTGCTGCTCGCTGTCGAGACGACGCGACGGCTGCGGACGCCGTCGCTGCCCATCGTCTACGCAGGCATCGCGGTGAGCCTCGCGGTGGCCTATGCGGTGCCGAACTCTGCCCTCCTTGCCCTGCCGCTGCTCCCCCGCGTCTTGGCCGCGGTCGCCTTGGCCTTCACCCCGATCTACCTGGCCAACGTCGCGTTCGCCAAGCGGTTCGCGGCCACGGACGACTCGCGGGCGGCTTTCGCCGTGAACATCCTCGGTGCGATGGTCGGCGGCTGCCTGGAGTACCTCGCCCTGCTCACCGGCTACCGCAACCTGCTCATCCTGACAGCCCTGCTCTACCTCGCCGCCTTCGCGTTGACCCCGCGCCGGTCGCGGGTCATGGCCTGAGCAGGCCTTCGAGCCGCTTGGCCAGGTCGTCCCAACGCCATTCGCGTTCGACCCAGCGCCGGCCCGCCGTACCCATCTGTGCGGCCAGCTCTTTATCGAGCAGCAGCGTCGACACCTTGTCGGCAATGGCGTCGACCGAGCGGCCGTTGACGACGTACCCCGTCTTGCCGTCCTGCACGGCATCCGGAGCGCCTCCCGAGTCCCCCGCGACGACCGGCAGCCCGGTCGCCGATGCCTCCAGGTAGACGATGCCGAGCCCTTCAACCTCGAAGCCCGCCTTCCGAGTGCGAGTAGGCATCGCGAAAACGTCGCCGGCCGCGAAGTAGGGCGGCAGCTCGGCCCAGGCCTTGGCGCCGGTGAAGACAACCGCGTCGCGCAGCCCGAGATCGCCGGCGAGCCGTTCCAATGCGCCGCGCTGTGGCCCGTCCCCGACGATGAGCAGGGTGGCGTCGGGGACACGATTTCGTACGACGGGCAAAGAGCGGATCAGCATGTCCTGTCCCTTGCGCTCCACCAGCCGGGAGACGCAGACGACCACCGGGCGATCGCCGATTCGGTATGACGCCCGGACCGGCGACCCGTCCACCCCCGGGTGGAACGTCTCGTCGTCGACACCGGGCGTGAGCTGCACCATGCGGGCGCGCGCCTCGGGTGAGAGCGCCCGGCCGATCCGGTCTCGGGTGAAGGACCCGAGGTAGGTCACCACGTCGTTGTTCTCGCCGATGCGATGCAATGCGGAGCGCGGACCCGGCGTACGGGCCCACCACACCTCATGGCCGTGAGTCGTCGCGACGGTCCGGCGAACACCCGTCGTGGCCTTGAGGTGTCGAGCCATCAATGCCAGCGGTGCTGCCGCGCCGAACCACACCGACTCGCAACCCAGGTCGCGAGCGATGGCAGCGCTGCGGCGGGCGATCCGGGGCGTCGGCACCATCAGTCGAGACGGGTCGCGCACGACGGGAAACGGCAACGTCGAGTCGAAGGCCGAGTCACCGGCTTGGCGCGCTGTGTGTACGGCCACCTGATCCGCCGGCAACCGGGTTGCCATCGCGAGCACGAACGACTCGATGCCACCGGTCCGCGGCGGGAAGTCGTTGGTGACGATCAGGGTGCGGCCTGTCACGGTCGCGCAGCCTACGCAGGCGCCACCTTGGTCAACCGATCTGGCTGCGAATCCGCCGTTCCACCAGAACCGGCAGGTAGTTGCGGACGGTCAGCGGTGTCAGCTCGTCGACCGCCGCGAAGACCATCCCCGAGACGTCGCGACCTGCTACCAGGGGGCCAAGATGCTTTTGCACCGAGACCGTCAACTCGTCCACGATCTCTGGGTCGGGGGTCAGCATGAGCTCCGACCGATCCCGGTCCACCTTGGTCGTCATGAGGCGGAGCCTGCACTACTAGTAAGGTCGGTGCCAAGAGCGCGTCGCCCGCACTGTTCTGAGGTGGGGCGTGTCGCCATCTGTTGTTCACCTCCTGTTCACCTATCGATCTACACGGAGGTCCCCACGAGACCGCACGATGACTGGTCATGACCGCCCTCGGAGAAGGCTTTACGGCGCAGACCGAGCCGGACACCCGCAGGTTTGCCGATGACAGTGCCGAGGAGATCGAGGAACTCGCCTCGGTCCCGGCTCTCGCCGAAGACAGACTGTTGCCCACCGACAGGTTCCTGGACCGCGAGTCGAGTTGGCTGGACTTCAATTCCCGCGTCCTCGAGCTCGCGAAGGACGAGCAGGTGCCTGTGCTCGAGCGCCTGCGGTTCATTGCCATCTTCGCCCGCAACCTCGATGAGTTCCTCATGGTCCGAGTGGCTGCATTGCACCGCCGGGTAGCGGCCGGCATCACGACGAGGAACTCCGCGGGGGCGACGCCCAGGGAACGACTGGACCGCGTCTCGCATCGGGCACACGGGTTCGTCGAGGAGCATGCTGCGACCTTCCGCGATGAGGTGCTGCCCGCCCTCGACGCCGCCGGGATCGCGATCCTGCGGTGGGGGGACCTCGAACCCGACGAGATCACGAAGCTCCGTGCTCTATTCGACGAGCGGATCTATCCCGTTCTCACCCCGTTGGCGGTGGACCCCGCTCACCCGTTCCCGTACATCTCGGGCTTGTCCCTCAACCTCGCCGTCGTGCTTCGCGACGGCGACACCGGGACCGAGCACTTCGCTCGGCTCAAGGTGCCGCCTGTGCTGCCACGGTTCGTCGCCACTAACGAAGCCAGCACGCGCTTCGTGCCGCTGGAGGACATCATTGCGGCGCACCTGCCCCAGCTGTTCTCCGGTTTGGAGGTGGTCGAGACCTCGGCGTTCCGGGTCACCCGCAACGAGGATCTCGAGATCGACAACGACGTCGAGAACCTCGTCCATGCCCTCGAGCGCGAGCTGTCACGACGGCGGTTCGGTGCGCCGGTGCGCCTCGAGGTTGACTGCGAGATCAGCGATCGCGTCCTGGAACTCCTGGTTCGGGAGTTGGGTGTGGCCCGGGAGTCGGTCTACCGAATACCGGCGCCGCTCGATCTGGCAGGGGTATGGCCCATCGCCGACCTCAACGTGGACGGTCTGCGCTATCCGGGGTTCGTCCCGGGCACCCACCCGATGCTGCGGTCCGCCGACGGCTCCCCCGCTGACGTGTTCGCCGCCATGCGGACGAGCGACATCCTCCTTCATCATCCCTATGACTCGTTCACGACGAGTGTCCAGAGGTTCATCGAGCAGGCTGCGACCGACCCCGCGGTCCAGGCCATCAAGCTCACGTTGTACCGCACCAGTGGCGAGTCACCGATCGTGGATACCCTCATCGACGCAGCACGTGCCGGCAAACAAGTCCTCGTCGTCGTCGAGATCAAGGCACGGTTCGACGAACAGGCAAACATCCGTTGGGCGCGAAAGCTTGAACAGGCCGGATGCCACGTCGTGTACGGCCTGGTCGGGCTGAAGACGCACTGCAAGCTTGTGCTCGTCGTGCGGTCCGAGGAGTCCGGCAGCCTGCGCCGCTATGTCCACGTGGGCACCGGGAACTATCACCCCAAGACCGCGCGCATCTACGAGGACCTGGGGCTGCTGACTTCGGACGACGCGATGGGTGCCGACGTGGCAGACCTGTTCAACCACCTGTCCGGCTACACCCGACGGTCCGGCTACGACACCATGCTGGTCGCTCCGGACACTGCTCGCACCGGTCTTCAACGCCTCATCGACCGTGAGATCGACAACGCCAGCAAGGGCCTCGCTGCGGGCATCTCCGTCAAGGTGAACAGCCTGGTGGATGAGTCCATCATCGACGGGCTGTACGCGGCGTCGCGCGCTGGTGTCCCGATCGATCTGCTCGTACGCGGCATGTGCACGCTCCGACCAGGAGTCCCGGGGCTCTCCGAGACCATCCGGGTACGCAGCATCCTGGGTCGGTTCCTCGAGCACTCACGGGTCTTTCGGTTTGCCAACGCTGGCTCCCCGGAATTCTTGATCGGCAGCGCCGACATCATGGATCGCAACCTCGACCGTCGAGTCGAGGCGCTGGTCGAGGTGCGCGACGACACTGCCAAGGCGTCGCTGGACGAGCTGCTGTCGATGGCGTGGTCCGACGAGGCGGAGCACTGGTGGCTCACGAGAGAGGGCACCTGGAGTCGGGCAACCGGCGACGCACGAGTTGACCTGCAGGAAGCATTGATTGCCAGAATGGGCAGCGAGCGCGTGGACGCCGCCGACGAGGGGAGCTGATCGTGCGCGAGGTCGAGGACAAGTTCCGGGTCCACTCCCGGTTCCAACTGCCCGACCTCGAGGCGGCGCCAACACTCTCTCGCGTGTCCCCACCGCGCACGAGCACGCTGGTCGCGACCTACTACGACACCGAAGACCTGCGGCTCGCCCGTGAGGGCATCACGATGCGCTATCGGCACGGAGACGGGGCTGACGGGTGGACTCTCAAGCTCCCGGTGGCGGCCGCTCGAGTCGGTGTCCGTGAGGAGATCACCGCCGCGGCAGGGCCGGACCAGCTTCCCGACGACCTTCGCTCCTTGGTCACGGCGTACGTACGCTCGGCGGAGCTGGCGCCGCGCGCCACCCTCCGCACCCAGCGAACGACGTACGACGCTCACGGAGCCGATGACGAGCTGCTGGCCGAGGTCGTGGACGACCACGTCGAGGCAATGCAAGGTGATCGCAGTGCCGCACGGTTCCGCGAGGTGGAAGTCGAGGACCGTGGGGGCGGCTCGTCCGTTCTCGATGAGATCGGCGATGTCCTGAGAGCGGCGGGGGCAGTGGGCGGTGAGTTCCAGCCCAAGGTCGTGCGTGCTCTCGGTCGTCGCGCGACCTCGGCCCCAGAGCCGCCAGAGCCCAACGAGGTCAAGCCGGAGGATCCTGCCCGCGCCGCCATCACCGCGCTGCTGCGGCGGCACGTACGTCGTCTCATCGCCCTTGACGTGGACGTGCGCTTCGGAGCCGACGACGCCGTCCACCAGATGCGAGTCACGTCGCGCCGACTGCGGGCAGGACTCCGTGAGTTCGCCGACCTGCTGGACCCAACGTGGAGCGAGCGTCTCCAGGGCGAGCTGCAGTGGTTGGCCGGCGAGCTCGCGGGCGAACGCGACCGTGAGGTCGTCGCGGCCCGACTGCTCGATCGACTGGCCGCGCTGCCGGAGGACCTCGTGGTGGGTCCGGTCGCGTCCCGGCTCGCATCGGCCCTAGGAGCGGACGCGGACGCGGCGCAGGAAGCAGTCGACGCGGCGCTGGGCAGCGATCGCTACGTGCGGCTGCTCGATGACCTCGTCGACGCGGCCATGCATCCGCGCACAAACGACCGCGGGAACGCCGCTGCCCGCGACGTACTGCCCCGGATCATGAAGCAGTCGTGGGAACGGCTGGCCAAGCGCGCCAAGATTGCAATCGCCGCCGGTGACGAGCCCGAGGGGTTCCACGCCGCGCGGATCGCCGCCAAACGAACGCGCTATCTGGCTGAGGCCCTCGCGCCCGTCTTCGGGAAGCCGGCGTCTCGCCTCGCCGAAGAGGTGGAGAAGGTCCAGGAGGTGCTCGGCGAGCACCAGGACGCGGTGGTTGCCGGCGAACTGCTCCAGCGCATCGCGCAAGCACCGCGCATCGGGCGCACGGCCTTCACGTTCGGGGTGCTTCACGCGCAGCAACAGGAAGAGGCGGCGGCCGCGCGCGCTCGCTTTCTGGCCCTGTGGCCGGGGGTGGCGCAGCCAAAGCACCGCCGCTGGGTCAAGATTGCCTGATGGGAGCAGATTCAGACGTCATCGAGGCGGCGGGTGGTGTGTTGTGGCGCCCTGCATCCGGCTCCCCCGGCGTCGAGGTCGTGTTGGTCCATCGACCCAAGTACGACGACTGGTCGGTGCCGAAAGGCAAGTTGCGCCGAGATGAGCATCCGCTCCTGGCGGCCACCCGCGAGGTGGCGGAGGAGACCGGTTTCACTGGTGTCCTCGGTCGGCCGATGCAGGAGGTCCACTACCTGAAGGACGGCCTTCCCAAGCGGGTCCGTTACTGGGCCATGGAGATGACCGGCGGCGCGTTCAAGGCCAACGACGAGGTAGACCGTTTGATGTGGCTCCCACCCCGGGAGGCACAAGCCCATGTGCTCGCGGAGCGAGACGGGCCCGTTCTCAAGGAGTTCGCCGAAGATTACCGAGCGACTCGCGCCATGGTCGTCGTACGGCATGGAAGCGCGGGAAGCCGGGACACCTGGCAGGGCGAAGACCAGGACCGTCCACTGGATGAACAGGGGCACGCCCAAGCAGAGCTCTTGACTGATGTCTTGAGTGCCTACGGCATCGTGCATGCCTACTCGGCCGACACGTTGCGATGTCTTGACACCGTCGGCCCCTTCGCGGCCCGCTTCGGCATCCCTATCGAGAGCGAGCCTCTTCTCTCGGAGTCAGGGTATGCCGCGCATCCCGACGCCGCTTTGGAACGGCTTATGCAGATCTTCTCCGTCCCGGAGCCAGCCGTCATCTCGACCCAGCGCCAAGTCTTGCCCTTGTTCCAGGACGTCGCGAAGGCGTACGGACACAAGCGGGAGGCAGATTTCGCCCTGCGCAAAGGCGGGTTCCTCGTCTTTCACTTCGGGCGAGACGACAAGCCGCGAGTGTTGGCCCTCGAGAGCTTTCTCTGCACGCCTTAGGGCGCGACCGTTCGAAGGCACGAAACGTTTCCGCGGAAACGTCCTCGACTGCATCCGTCCGGACCTGTCGCGGCTCGGGAAATTGTCAGACCTCGGGCCTAGCGTTTTCCCATGAGCAGTCCCTGCGGTCCCGATGTCACTGCCCTGACCGGCGACCAGCTCGAGGATCAACTACGTCGCCACGCCGCTCATCTGGCCGCGGCTGAGTGCGACTTCCTCGAGCTGCTCGCGGAGTTCGACCGTCGCGAGGAATGGGCGGGCTGGGGCATGCGATCGGCTGCCCATTGGCTTTCGCTGCACTGCGGCATGAGGTTGGGTGCTGCGCGCGAGCGCGTCAGAGTGGCTCGTTGCCTCACCCAACTCCCGTCGGTGCATGAAGCCTTCTCGGCGGGGCGGCTCTCCTACTGCAAGGTACGGGCGCTGACCCGGGTCGCCACCCCGATAACCGAGCAGGCGCTGGTCGAGATCGCCTTGGGCGCAACCGGCGCTCAGCTCGAGCGGGTGGTCCGGCAGTGGCGCACGACGCTGGTCGAGGAGATGTCCGCGTCCAGCCAGCTGCGAAGGAGCCTGCGGCGGCGAGAGGACATCAACGGGTCCGTGATCTACACACTGCGGGTCGCCCCCGAGGACGCGGCACGCCTTGATGCTGCCATCGACGCTGCGCGGCGAGTTGTGCTCGACGACAACGGTCAACCGGTGGAGACGCCGGAGGAGACCCGCCTGGCAGCGCAGCTCACCGACGAGCCGCCAGTCGCGCGAGCCGGCGCCGACGCGGTGGTCCTGCTGGCAGACACGTTCCTGGCGGAGTCCATCGGAGCCGGCAGAGCGCCGATCGAGATCGTCATTCATGCGGACCTGGCTGGCCTGCCGGCCCTGGTCGACCCCGACTCTGGGCTCACCGCGGGTGCCGGGCACCATGCGGCTGAGCCCCCAGCTCCCACCCTGCGGCCACCTGGAGCTCGAGCGCTGGCCAGCGGCCACTCTCTCGCCCAGCGAGTCAGTAAAGTGCGCCCACCGACTTGCTTCGTTGAAGGCGGTGGCCCACTGGCTCCGAGCACCGTCACGAGACTGCTCTGCGAGGCGGCCATGCGGGTCATGGTCTCTGAGGACGGCAACCCGTTGGACCTCGGTCGAGCCGTCCGGCACGCCAACCGGCGACAACGGCGGGCGTTGAGCGCGCGGGACGGTTGTTGCCGTTTCCCCGGTTGCACCCAAGCGAAGCGGCTGATTCCTCATCACGTTCGATGGTGGTCCCATGGCGGCCCTACCGACATGGACAATCTCGTGATGTTGTGCCCGTCCCACCACCGCGCTGTCCACGAGGTGGGCTACACGATCGCGGTCCTCGGCGCTGGCCGATTCGCGTTCTACCGCCCAGATGGAGTGCTACTACCGGACATCGGCCCACCCGTGCCCGACACGTCGGATGACTTTGGCGAGCGGCCGGTCGACGGCACGACGATCAGCCCCACCTGGGGAGGCGAGCGGCTGGACATGGACATGCTCATCAGCACGCTGGCGGCGAACTTCGTCAATGCCGCGGGCCACGAGCTGATGACGATTCCTAGTGCCGACCTTCCCGCCGTCCTGCGCGAGTCGGTGCAGTGGCCACTCGAGATGCGCCCGTGCAAACGGACCGCGGCAGCTTGATCTCACAGGTTCGCATTCCGAAACGTTTCCGCGGAAACGCCTTCCGTCGGTCAGAGGCGCGTCAGCCCCCGATGAGCTCCGAGCGTGCCTCCCGCACCGGGACCGCAATGGGGCCGGCGGTTTTCGATAGCTCTGCGCCCGGCACCTGGAACGGCCCTTCGCCATTGACGGTGTACGTGGCACGCCAATAGGTGGTCACCGTGACTTGCCGACCGCCGGGCTTGGCGTAGGTGTAGGCCACCGACATGTCGGGGTACGCACCGCCGGGCTTGGCGAACTCCTGGACCACGCCCTTGTCGAAGACCCATTCCCAGCGGGCGGTCGCAGTGACCACCACGCTGAACCCGAGCACGTCGAACGGGTCGGTCGTGATCGTTCTGGGCTCCCCGGACGAGAAGACGGTGGGCAGGTTGACGATCCCGCCAGCCCTGGGTTGGAACGACGGACTGGCATCAGGCAGGTAGTTGACCACCCTGGTCCGGATCGCCTCGCCGACGTCGGCGACGGTCGCGGGCCGGTCCCCCGGGCCGAGGCAGACGGTGCCTTGAATCACCCAGGGTCCACCGCCTTGGCGCATGTAGACCCGGTAACGGATCGCGGCGGGGTCGGTGCAGGTCGCTACGGCGCCCATGCACAGGACGCCGCTATCCATCGGGCCGTTGACCAGGCAGGCAGGAACGATGCTCCACTCGCAGTCTTTGCACTTGTTGTTCTTCTGCGAGGACTTGAAAAGGTCGCTGCCCGGCTCAGCCCCCGGGAAGTTGACCCCCGTCGTCACGATGGACCCCGTCCCCTGATCTCCCCCTGTGTGGATGCAATTGACGTTCTCATCGTCATCGCAATGATCGGCAACAGCTGGAGACGCCATCGCGCCCACCAGGATCCCGCCTACGAGCACGAAAACAGCAAACCAACCGCGAAGATCCATCAGCCCTCCAAGTCGAACAGGTTCGCCAGAATCCACCCGGAATCACCGAGAATCAGAGAGAGGTCGAAGTGGCTTCTCTGCTTTTTGATGTGTGTAACGACATGATCATTGGCATCTAGGACGTCATAAGCGGTGACGGTGTACTCAACTTCCGCGGCAGCCGTCTTGCCAGCGATGTCGTGGACGCGAACCGACTGAAGTTTGAACGAAGCGTTGGGAGTCCGCTCGTTCTCCGTGGCATTTCTTTCGATGACCTTCACGGCGTTATAGCAAGGACAGTTCTTATCCACCAGCTGCTTCAACTTGGATACGTTGTTGGTCTGTAGGGCTCTGTTGAGCTCTGCGTAGTAGGCGCGGACGGCGGCCTCGACCTGGGCCTCTGTCGAGGTGGGCGAGGGGCTCTGACTCATCGTCGTCGACGGCGGCGTGGTCCGGGGCACGGTGCCCGGCTGGTCAGGGTCCGAACACCCGGCAACCAACACCGCCGCGACGAGCGCCCCCGCCGCCCAGCGCGGCGTCCAGGGCGCCGTCCGAACACGCATGGCTTCGGAGCATACGGGACATCCAGCGCCTCCCAGCAGCCCCGTCCACAGCCCCAGAACCAGGTCAGCGCATCAGCGGCGGCGGCGGTGTCACCCCATGTAACCGAGCCCAGTCCCGAGCCAGGGCGATCCGCTGCGGCCCCGTCGGATGGGTCGCGAACAGCCCGAAAACCAGCGGCGGCGGATCCAGGTCCGACAGGTTCGTCACCGACAGCCGCTGCTGCATCTCGACGAACGTCTGCGGGTCCCGGGTCAAATCCAGCGCATGGACATCGGCGCGCGTCTCGATCCGCCTGCTCACCAGCACCTGGACCGGCCCGCTGACCGCGGCGATGACCGCGACGATCGCCAGCACGAGAGCCAGCGCCCGCGGGTCATCGGCCTCGCCCACCCCCGCCCGTCGCAACAGCCCGCCGGATCGCAGCGCCAGTGCCAGGACGCACACCAACGTCGCCGATCCGAGGGCACCGAGCAGGGTCCCCGACAGCACATCGCGGCGCTTCGCATGCCCGAGCTCGTGCGCGACGACCAACCGGACCTCGTCCGGCGACGCCTTCTCAACCAGCGTGTCGTAGACCACGATCCGCCGCGTCGCACCGAACCCCGACACATAGGCGTTCAGCGCCGTCGTCCGCCGCGACGCGTCAGCAACCAGCACGTCATTAGCCGGTACGCCGTCGCGCTCCGCCATCTTAAGCAACGACGTCCGCAGCGGCCCGTCCTGCAGTGGCGTGAACTTGTTGAACACCGGCTCGATCACGACCGGGTACGCGAAGGAAATCGCGACGACCAGCAACGCACCCGCAGCCGCTCCCCAGGTCCACCACCACTCCGGCGACCATCTGATCAACGCGAACACACTGAACAGCACCACCAACGTGATGACCAGCCCCACGCCGTACGCCTTGGCGACATCGACCAGCCAGCTCCCCCAGCTCTGGGTGGACAGCCCGTAGCGGCGGCGCACCGACTCGGCCCGTGCATCCAGAGGCAGCACGATCAGCCGCCCGACCGCCGTGACCGCGATGCCGCCCAGCAACACGCGCCACCCCCACCCCCCGCCGAGCGGCCTTGACACCGCGTCGACCAGACGCGCTCCCAGGGGGCTCAGGCCCAGCAGCAACGTGATGACGAGGGTAAGGACGAGCGACCCGTACGCCGGGAAGCGCAACACTGCGTGGTATGCCTTCGCGCGGGCGATCTCGCCAGCCGTGAAGTCCGCACTTGGGTCAACCGGGACACGATCTCCCCGCACCGGCAACGGGTGCCACGGCGTACCAAGAAGCAACGCCAGCGCCAACCCCACGACCAGCACCGCCAGCGCTACGACCAATGCGGTCCGGCTGCTCACCCGCGGGCCAACGACTTCAGGTATGCGCGCCAGTCCTTGATCAGCTTCTGCTCCGAGATACCGAGCACGCCGCGGATGTCACCGTCCGCGGGCCCGTTGTCCCGGTCGGCCAACGCGATGTACAGCCGGACGAGCTTTCGCTCGCCGTACCGGTCGGCGATGAGCCGCGCGGCCAGCCATGAGCTCTCGTAAGCCGGAGCAACGTCACCGTGGCTTGCGTCGAAGTCGGTGTCTCCTGGCAGTTGTCTTGGCCCTTTGCCGGCCCGAACCTGATCGAGGACATGCTCGGCGACCACACGTACCGGCAGATCGACCGCCTCGTAGGCCACGTAGTCGGCGAAGCCCTCGGACAGCCAGATCGGCACCGAGCTGTAGGTCACGGCTCGCGTCGCTAGGTGGGTCAGTTCGTGGGACATCACGACGTGCCGACCGAGTGGCTGCAGACTGCGCCACGCCCGGGGGTTGATGACCACCCGGTCCCCACGGGTAGGCCCGGATGAGGAGTAGCCCGTGGTGACTGCAGCGATCTGCTCGAGACCTTTGGCGTTGGTGCCAATGACCAATGCCATGTCCGCCTGGGTGCGCGGCACGATCACCACCGGTCGCCGCGACCACGTGCCCTTCCAGACAGCACCGACGTCACGCACCGAGCGGTCGGCCTCGCGAGCAAAGGCACGAAGGGCCGATGCCGTGGCCTCACCGATCAC
>JBDUAP010000295.1:0-3821 GCA_040004585.1 Sporichthyaceae bacterium | reverse complement strand
CGAAGCCGAGGGCCATCGACTCGTTCTGCCGCTTCACCACCGGGAACAGCGCGACAGCTGAGCCGACGGCGGTCAGAGCGTTCACGGCGTCGAGGAGGCAGCCCCACAGCACGCGCGTGTCCTGGCCGGCGCCGGTGATGTAGTTCGCGTTGTGCAGCACCGGTCCGAGGAGGATGAGTGCGGGGATCGAGGACGCGAAGGTGATCAGGTAGAAGATGCCCGCGGCCCGTGCGTGGTTCCGCATCGGATCGGTGGGGGTGGTGGAAGCGCTGGCAGGGGTTGCGGCTGGTGCGGTGATTGTCATGTCAGGCTCCTGAGGTTGAGGTGTCGGGGTTGCGAGGTGGGCGCGTCACGTCATCGGTCTCGACCTGGGTGACCGAGACCAGGGGCAGACCGATGTCGCGAAGCTGGTGCAGCAGGCCGTGCAGGGCGGCCTGGTCGACGACAGGACCCTCGAGGAGGGTGAAGCCGTCACCGGTGGTCAGGGTCATGCCGTCGAAGCGGGTGGACCATCGGGGGTCGAGGCGCCCTTGCAGGCGGATCTCGTACCAGCAGAACCCGTCCGGGCGGCTGGTGGATGTGGTGCCCATGCCCGCAAGCTAGGAGCCGATGTGGTGAGTGCACATCACATCGTGTGGTGAGCGGGCTGGTGATCTTCGGAGGGTCAGCGGGGGCCGGTGCGTGACAGCAGATTGAGCTCGCCGGCTCGGGAGACCGCTGCGCGGCGGCTGTTGACCCCGAGCTTGGTGTAGATGCTCTTGGTGTGCGTGCGCAGGGTGTTGAGCGAGACGACGAGCTCGCGCGCGATGGCTGGTCCGTCGAGGTCGGTGGCGAGGAGCCGGAGCACGTCGAGCTCGCGCGCACTGAGCGGGTCGACGAGGGCCGGGTTCACCGGCCCGGCCGGCTTGCCGAGGGAGGGCGGGTCGGTAGTGCCGCTGGCGTCGTAGGCGTCGAGGGGGCGACGAGGGTAGTGCCACGAGGTGTGCTTCTGAATGAGGGCTTCGAGCAGCGTGGCCATCGGGGCGCCCTCGCCGACGAAGACCCGCACATATCCTTGCGGTTCGGCCAGCCTCAGTGCCCGTTCCAGCGGGGCGAGGGCACCGGGAACGTCGCGGCGGCCGTGCTCGGCGTGGTGCGCGAGTGCCTGCCGGGTCAGGATCTCGATCAGGGTGCCGGTTCTCCCTCCCTCCTCGGCGGCGACGCGGAGACGACCGAGGAGCCCGTACGCCGTACGCACGGCCGGCTGGGAGCGCCCGGCGGTGTGCTGGCGGAGCAGGATCCCGGCCAGGGTGACGTGCTCGTACTCGCGGACGTAGGAGAGGTCGTCGTCCGCGGACAGGTCGTGGTCGCGCGCCCAGTTGAGGGCCTCCGCCAGGCCGCCGTGCGCGAGGAGCAGGCGCGCGCGCTGCGCCGGGATCGGTCGCACGTTCGGGGAGAAGTCGCCGACGTAGACGTGCTGGGCCTCCTCCAGCAGGTCGAGTGCGCCGGCCAGGTCGCCCTGTGCTTCGCAGAGGTTTGCGCGGGCGACCCGCCATCGGTACGGATGCTGAGGCAGGCCCGTGTGCTCGCCCAGCTCATCGACGCGGGTCAAGTACGCCGAGGCCCCGGCCAGGTCGTTGCGTTCGAAGGCGATCTGGCTCAGGCCCACGAGCATGTCCGCCGTACCGCGCATGACGGTGCCGGACTCGTGGGCGGCGGTGAGCCGCAGCGCGTCCTCATAGGTGCGCAGAGCATCGCCGAGACGTCCCTGGGTGGTCCGGATGTCGGCCAGCGTGATCGAGCAGCCGAGCACGTCCGAGTGGTGTCCAGCCCGTCGTAGCCCTTCGACGGCGGCCGAGTAGCCGCGGTGCGCAGCGTCCAGGTTTCCACTGCCCCACGAGGCGAGCCCCGACAGGGCAGAGGCGGCCGCCACGGTGAGGTGGTCGCCTTCCGCAGCGCAGGCGATGGCCCGGTCGGCATGTACGACGGTCGCCGAAGGGTCGCCTCGGATCAGGGTCAGGCCTGCTCGATACATCTCGATCGCACCCGGCAGGCGCGCGAGCTCGGCCTCGTCGGCTACGACCATCTCCACCGACGGGGCAGCCGACCCAACGCCGGCGGCGGCATCCAGCAGCCGCTCGACGTCGTCCAGCCGGCTCTCGACACTCTCGAACTCCCCGCCCGACATCAGCGCCCCGATGAAGCCCACGGCCAGCACCGGCCGCAGCCGAACCACCTCGGGTGGGATGTCGTCAATCCAGCGCCGGACCGTGGCCTCCTGCCTGTCCCGAAGGAGCGCCCGGACGGCCAGCTCGACCAGATCGGCCGCGTGCTCGAGATCGCCGGCCGCGAGCGCGTGCCTGACCGCAGGAACGGGCTCCCCGGATGCGCCGTACCACTGGCCGGCCCGACGGTGCAGGTCGGCGACTTCGCCCGGCTGCTCCTCCAGCAGATGGGTGCGCAGGACGTCGGCGAACAGGTGGTGGTAGCGGTACCAGTGGCGGCTGTCGTCGAGAGGTACGACGAACAGGTTCGAGCGGTCCAGCATCTCGAGCACGGCCTTGCCGTCGTTCCCCCGGGTGACGGCATCACAGAGGGGACCGCTAAGCCGGTCCAGGATCGACGTCTGGAGCAGGAAGCTCCGTACGGCATCGGGCTGACGTCCCAGGACCTCCTCGACGAGGTAGTCGACGACGAACCGGTCATCCCCGGCGAAGCCGGCGACGAAGCCGGCGACGTCCTCCCGTCCTTGGAGTGACAGTGCCGCCAGCTGCAGGGCGGCGATCCACCCCTCGGTGCGCCCCTCCAGGGCCGCGATGTCTGCGGCTTCCAGGTCCAGCCCGATGATCTCGTTGAAGTACGCCACCACCTCGTCGAGGGTGAAGCGGAGGTCGGCGGCGCGGACCTCGATCAGCTCGCCGCGTGCTCGCAGTCGTGCGAGCGGCAGGGCGGGATCGGCGCGAGTGCTGATCACCAAGTGCACCTGCTGGGGGAGGTGCTCGAGCAGGAACGCCACATCGGCCGCGATCCCCGGCCCGTCGGCGAGGTGGTAGTCGTCGAGGACCAGGTCGAGCCCCGTCGGCAAGGCGCTGAGCTCGTTGAGCACGGTGGCGAGGACGGTCTCGATCGGCGGGTTGGTGGCCTGAAGGAGCAGCAGCGCGCTGGTCCCGACGCCGGGCGCCGCGACGTCCAGGGCGGTAACCACGTAGGTCCAGAACGAGTCGGGCTGCTGTTCGCTCTCCTCCAGGGACACCCAGGCCACCGGGCGCTCCGCAGCGGCCGCGGCGTCGAGCCACTCGGCCAGCAGCGTCGTCTTGCCGAACCCCGGCGGCGCAGAGATGAGCGTCAGCCGCGGGTGGGAGGTCCGGCTCAGCCGGTCGCTCAACCGGGGGCGCGGCACCAGGTCACGTCGTACCTTGGGGATGTAGAGCTTGGTCTGAAGCAAGGGACTCGGCATGGCCGCTCCCCTCACTCGCCTCCGCATGCGATGTTCACGACAGTAGAGCACGGCCCGCTGCAACCCCTCACGCGACCGTCGGGCCCTACTCTTCAGGGGTGTGCTCCGGCGCCTGGGCGCGATCACCGGAACCGGCGCCATCCTGCCGGTCAGCGGCGTTCGGTGAGTCGCGTCACGGGCGACTCAAGCCGAGTGGGCGGCAGTCTCAGATGCGACGAATACACCAAGGAGTACGCGCTTCCGGTCACAAGCACCCTGTTTCGGGAGATCCAGACGCGGATGCCAAGACCAACCACGTTCATGGGTGTGTCTGGACCCTCGACTGCCTACGCGGCTACTAGCCAAGTTGCCCCTTCCGGGGCGCCCGTTCCGGGGCGAAAATGTT
>JBDUAP010000294.1:0-3852 GCA_040004585.1 Sporichthyaceae bacterium | reverse complement strand
GCAGCATCCCGAGCAGCTTGGACATCGAGCCCATCTTGCGGACGCTCTCCATCTGCGCCATGAAGTCCTCGAGGGAGAAGTCCTCGCCCCGGCCGAATTTGCCGGCCATCTCCTCGGCCTGGCCCTTGTCGAAGGCCTTCTCGGCCTGCTCGATCAGCGTGAGCACGTCACCCATGCCGAGGATGCGAGACGCCATCCGGTCGGGGTGGAACGTGTCGAACTCGTCGACCTTCTCCCCTGCCGACGCGAACATCACCTGGCGGCCGGTCACCTTGGCCACCGAGAGTGCGGCACCGCCGCGCGCGTCGCCGTCGAGCTTGGTGAGCACCACGCCGTCGAAGCCGACGCCGTCGAGGAATGCCTGCGCCGTCGTGACCGCGTCCTGGCCGACCATCGCATCGACGACGAACAGGATCTCGTCGGGCTGCACGGCGTCGCGGATGTCGGATGCCTGCTGCATGAGCTCGGCGTCGATGCCGAGGCGACCCGCGGTGTCGACGATGACGACGTCGTACATCTTCTGCCGTGCGTGCTCGATCGCGTCGCGCGAGACGCGCACTGGGTCGCCCACGCCACTCCCGGGCTCGGGGGCGAAGACCGGGACACCCGCGCGCTCACCCACGACCTGTAGCTGCGTGACGGCGTTCGGCCGCTGCAGGTCGGCGGCGACGAGCACCGGCTGGTGCCCCTGGCCCTTGAGCCAGTAGGCGAGCTTGCCGGCCAGCGTCGTCTTGCCCGACCCCTGCAGACCCGCCAGCATGATCACGGTCGGCGCGGTCTTGGCGAACCGAAGCCGCCGCGTCTCGCCACCAAGGATCTCGACGAGCTCCTCGTTGACGATCTTGATGATCTGCTGCGCCGGGTTGAGCGCCTCGAGCACCTCGACGCCACGCGCCCGCTCCTTGACCGCGGCCACGAAGTCCCTGACGACCGGCAACGCGACGTCGGCCTCGAGCAGGGCGACGCGGATCTCCGCGGCGGTGGCGTCGATGTCGGCGTCGGTGAGCCGGCCCTTGCCGCGCAAGTTCTTGAACGTGGCGGCGAGGCGGTCGGAGAGTGTGGCGAACACGCAGCCAGCCTATCCACGCCGGATGCACCGCTCTGCGCGCCTAGCATCGACCCGGTGAGCCATCACCAGGGCCCGGACACCGGTCGCGTCGAGCGGATGGACATCGCTGGCGTGCCGCTCGCGGTGCGGTCGGGGGGCGACCCGGCTGACCGCCCGGTCGTGTTCTGGCACCCGCTGGGCGACGTGACGTCGGGTGCCTACCTGAGCGAGCTCGCACCGGCGCTCACGTCCCGGGGGCTGCGGTTGGTGGCGCCCGACGGGCCGGGCTTCGTCGCATCACCGCCACTACCGCCCGAGCAGTACGCGGTGCAGCGACTGGCCGAACTGGTCTGGGGCCTGGTGGCCGCCCTGGGGTTGGCCCGGCCGGTGCTGATGGGCCACTCCTGGGGTGGCGTCGTGATGCTCGCGGCCGCTGCCGACCGTCCCGATTTGCTGCGTCAGATCCAGGACGACGTCCGCCGACCACTCACCGCGGCCTACATAGCCGGCCTCGAGCCAGCGATGCGCCAGACGTCGACCGGCGCCTTCGAGCCGGTCGTCACTGCGCGGACCCGAGCGGCCGCACAGCACGGCATGCTGCTCGAGCGGTCGCTGCTGCACTGGCCGACGCTGGCCACGGCCGAAGTCCCAGAGCTGCTGCTGCTCGCGACCGAGCCCCGCGCAGGTGCGCCGGGCCAACGAGGAGGGCGCCCGCGCGGTGCGCTCCGGGCGGACGTGCACTTCTTGCCCGGCTGGGGGCACGATCTGGTGGCGGACGGCGGACCGGAGCTCGCGGCGATCATCGGCGACTGGCTCAGCCAGCGACGTCCGTGAGGAGCCGGCTCGCCTCCCGCACCGACAGGTCGTCGAGCAGCCCACCCGAGCCGTCCACGACGTAGAACACGTCGACGGCCTCTGCACCGAGGGTGCTGACTCGCGCGGCACGGATGCTCACGCCCATCAGCGCAAGGGCACGCCCGAGCCGGTAGAGCAGGCCTGGCCGGTCGTGTGCGCGCACCTCGAGCACGGTCGCCGTCTCCGAGGCGCCCTCGGCCAGCTCCACCCGCGGCGCGGGCGGCGGCACATGCGGCTGCCGTCGAGCCGCGTCGCGCCCGTCGAGCTGCCGGGTGAGGTCGAGGTCGCCGGACTGGGCCCGGACGATGTCACGGCGCAAGGTGTCGGCTCGCGGGTCGTGGTCGCGCTCCGGCACCACGGTCCACACGTCGACCGCCATCCCCTGCTCGGTGCGCACCTGGGCGGAGCGGACCGAGAGCCGGTTGAGGGACAGCACGCCGGCGATGGTCGCGAATAGGCCGACGCGGTCCGGCGCCACCACGGTGACGGTCCAGGTCACCGCCTCGTCCGGCTGCACGAGCACGGCCAGTTCACCGGCTTCGACCAGGGCTAGCTGCTGCTGCGTCATGGCGGGCAACGGCGGCGGAGGTGCGCCGCTCAACCGCAGCCCTACTCGCCGTACGAGATCATCCACGAGACCCGCCTTCCATTCGCTCCATGCCGCTGGACCGGTCGCGGCTGCGTCGGCGCGGGTGAGGACGTGCAACAGCTCCAGTACGTCGGCATCGCCTACCGCCTCAGCGACCGCCGCGACCGTTGCCGGGTCGTCAAGGTCGCGCCGGGTGGCGGTGTCGGGCAGCAGGAGGTGATGGCGCACCAGCAGGCCGATGGCCCGGATGTCCTCGTCGGGAAATCCCATCCGGGTCGCGGCTGCCTCGGCCAGCGGAACACCAGCCTCGCTGTGGTCCTGCGTCGAGCCCTTGCCGATGTCGTGCAGCACACCAGCGACGAGCAGCAGGTCGGGCCGACGCACGCTGCGGACCAGCGGCGCCGCCTGCACGGCCGTCTCGAGCAGGTGCCGGTCGACGCTGAAGCGGTGCACCGCGTTGCGCTGCGGCAGGTGGCGCACCGCGGCCCACTCCGGCAGCAGCCGCTCCACCAAGCCCGCCTGGTCCAGCGCCTCCCAGACCGGGACCAGCGGCGGCCCGGCACCGAGCAGGTCCACGAACGCGTCGCGCGCGGCCGGCGGCCAGGGTTCTGCGAGCAGCACGCTGTCGGCGGCGAGCCGGTCGACCGAGCTCGGCGCGAGGGGTAGCCCGGCGCGGGCGGCACGCGCCGCCATCCGCAGCACCAGGCCGGGATCGGCCGTCGGGTCGGCCTGTGCGGTGAGCACCGCCTCGCCGTCGTGCTCGGCGAGGCCTGGCCCCAGCAGCCGGAGAACGGGGCGCCGCCCGCGCAGGTAGCGGGTCCGCGACGCTCGGGTCACCTGATCGGCCCGCCGCCAGGTGACGTCGGCGGCATGCGTCACCGCCGACGCAGCCGCCACAACCTCACGGAGCAAGGCGTCAGCATCGGGCAGGTCCAGCCGCGCCGCGACCTGGTCCTGCTCCTGCAGGAGCAGCCGGTTTCCGGCCCGGCCGGTCACCAGCTGAAGGGCGTCACGGACGTCAGCCAGCCGGTGCACGGCGTCGTCGACGTCGCGGTGCGGACGATCGGCGACCCAGGAGGCGACAACCGCGCGCAGGGACACCAGGTCGCGCAATCCGCCCCTGCCCTCCTTGAGGTCGGGCTCGAGGTCGTGGCGCAGGTCCCCGTGCTGCGCGCCGCGCTCGTCCCATGCCTCGCGCAGAGCCGGGAGCCTGCGGCGCGCCGCCGCCCGCCAGTCAGCCAACACGGTTGACCGCAGCCGGCCCACCAGGCCCGGGTCCCCTGCGACGTGACGGGAGTCGAGCAGGCCGAGCAGGACGGCGAGATCCTGCCCGGCCAGCCGACGACCCTCGTCGAACGTG
>JBDUAP010000293.1:0-3857 GCA_040004585.1 Sporichthyaceae bacterium | reverse complement strand
ACCGAGCAGGGTCTCCGACACGTCGACCGGGCTCTCGACGACCCGCTGCTCGACCCGGCCGGTGTTGGTGATCAGCACGACCAGGACCCGCGAGGAGGTCAGCGTGACCAGCTCTACGTGACGCACGCTGGACCGGGTGAGCGAGGGGTACTGCACCACCGCGACCTGGCGGGTGAGCTGGGCGAGCAGCCGGACGGTGCGCCCGACGATGTCGTCGAGGTCGGCGGCGCCGTCCAGGAACGACTGGATCGCGCGGCGCTCGGGGGTGGACAGCGGCTTGACGGTCGAGAGCCGGTCCACGAACAGGCGGTAGCCCTTATCGGTGGGGATGCGCCCCGCGCTGGTATGCGGCTGGGCGATGTAACCCTCGTCCTCGAGTGCCGCCATGTCGTTGCGGATCGTCGCCGGGGAGACCCCCAGGTTATGCCGCTCGACCAGGGCCTTGGAGCCGACCGGCTCCTGCGTGGAGACGTAGTCCTCGACGATCGCCCGCAGGACCTCGAGCTTGCGATCCTCCGACACCCTGCGTGCACCTCCAGACGACCGGATCGACGGGTGAGCCAAGGTTGGCACTCGACCACTCGGAGTGCCAAGTGTACGTCGGGTCGGTCCCGACGCTCGAGTTCTGACTCAGCCGGACACGGCGTGGTCGGCACAGGAGGCACAGGTGCCGAACACCTCCAGCGTGTGGCTCACCTCGGCGAACCCGTGCTCGGCGGCGACCTTCTCGGCCCAGCGCTCGACGGCAGGCCCGGCCACCTCGACAGTGCGCCCACAGGTGCGGCAGACCAGGTGATGGTGGTGCTCACCGCTCGTGCACCGCCGGTAGACCGCCTCGCCGTCAGCGCTGCGCAGAACGTCGACCTCGGCCGACTGCGCCAGCCCTTGGAGCGTCCGGTAGACCGTGGCGAGCCCGACACGCTCGCCACGGGCCCGCAGCATCGCGTGGATCTCCTGGGCGCTGCGGAACTCGTCGAGATCGTCCAGCACGGTCGAGACGGCGGCTCGCTGCCGGGTGGGACGCACCGGCGGCTTGTCAGCGTGCATCGACACTCCTCGAACCTGCCAGTTCGGGGACCACGGTAGGACGGGTGCGCGTCACCCTCGTTCGCAGCGCAGACGCGCACGCGACCACGGTGAATGCGGCGATCGCCATCAGCACGATGGTTCCGCCCGAGGGGGTGTTGGCGTAGAACGAGGCGACGACACCGCTGGTCGACACCACGAGACCGATGAGCATCGAAACGGCCACCGTGCTGCGGAAGCTACCGGCCAGCAATTGCGCGGTCGCGACAGGGACCACCATCAAGGCACTGATCAGCAGGAGACCGACGACGCGCATGGAGATGACGACCGTTGCCGCAGTCACAACGGCGAGCAGCAGGTTGATCGGCAGAACCGGCAGGCCGGACGCACCGGCGAACTCCTCGTCGTTGCTCACGGCGAACAGGTAACGCCCGAGACCGAGGGTGACGATCAGGATGGCAGCAGTGAGGGCGACGAAAACCGAGAGGTCCTGCGGGGTCGTGGCGGTGATCGCACCGAAAAGGTAGGCATTGAGGTTGGCCGGTGTGCCACCTGGCGCGCGCGAGATCAACACCACACCGCCGGCGATCCCCCCGTAGAAGAGCACCGCGAGCGCCACGTCACCCGACGTACGTCCGAACGCTCGGATCAGCTCGATGCTCACCGCACCGGCGACTGCGAGGAGCAAGGCGGTCCAGACCGGGTTCTGGCTGGACAGAATGCCGACGGCCACACCGGTCAATGCGACGTGGCCCATCCCGTCGCCGATCAGGGCGAGCCGGCGCTGCACCAGGTAAACACCGACAGTCGGTGCCGCGAGACCGATCATGACGGCAGCGAGCAACGCACGCTGCATGAAGTCGTAGGTGAGGATCGCCATCCGGTCAGCCACCCAGTCCGAACCGGGACACTGGCGCAGAGGCGCCGTGCGGGTGGTCGTGCTCGCTGCCCTCCGGCGGGCCGGTCCGCGGCGGGCCGTCGTAGACGATCGCTCCGTCGCGCACGACCACGGTGCGGCTGATCAGTGACGCGACCGGCCCGAGCTCATGGGCCACCAGAAGAACCGTGGTCCCCCGCGCCACCAGTTCCGCCAGCGTGACGGCGAGCGATTCCTGGCTCGCCGCGTCCACGCCCGCGGTCGGCTCGTCCATCACGAGGACCTCCGGTCCCGCCGCGAGGGCCCGGGCGATCAGCACCCGCCGTTGCTGACCGCCGGAGAGCGTCGCCAGGTTGTGCTGCTCACTGCCGCCGAGGCCCACGGTCTCCATCGCCGCGGACACGGCGGCGCGGTCAGCCGGGCCGAACCGCCGCCAGGGTCGGGTCCGCGCGAGCCGGCCGGACGTGACGACCTCCCCCGCGGTCACCGGCATCCCCCCGCTGACCGTGTGACGCTGGGGGACGTAGCCGATGCGCCACCACTCCCGGAATCTCCCGACCGGGGTCCCGAACACGGTGAGGGTGCCGGAGGTGAGCTGGGCCTGACGAAGCAGCGCCTTGACGAGGGTCGACTTGCCCGAGCCGTTGGGCCCGAGCACGGCGACGACCTCGCCGACCCGCAGCGTGAAGTCCACATCGAGTAGCACCGGACGGTCGCCGTAGCCGATCACGCCGTCGCGCAGGCGGAACACGTCATCGGTCATCGGCACGGCTGCCCTTCCCGCAGGGTGGCGAGGTTCGCCCGCATCACCGCGAGGTAGTCCGCACCGGCGCTGGCGTCGTCGATCCCCTCGATCGGGTCGAGGACCGCAGTGCGTGCCCCGGTCTCACGGGCCAGCGTCTTCGCCACAGCCGGACTGACCAGCGTCTCGGAGTAGATGGTCCGCACGTGGTGCGACGTCACGAAGTCGGCGATCTTGGCGAGGGCACCGGGCGACGGCTCGTCCTCGGGCCGCAGCCCGGTGATCCCGCGTTGTGTCAGCGTGTACCTCTTTGCCAGGTAGCCGAAGGCGGCATGACTCGTCACCAGGTCGGTGCTCGCGCATTGGGCCAGCCCGGCCTTGTACTCGGTGTCGAGCGCCCTCAGGTCGTTGCGCAGAGTGCTCGCGTTCCGGCGGAATGCGGCGGCGTTGTCCGGTGCCAGCTCGGCGAGCCGTTCGGCGACGGAGTCAGCCACCGTGGCCAGCCTGATCGGGTCCAACCAGAAGTGTGGGTCCTTCGCGGCGAGGTCCGCGGAGCCGGCGACGTCGTACGCCGTGTGCGCCTGCTGGGCGACGGCGGTGTCCACCGCCGGCTGGAATCCGGACAGGTAGACGACCAGGTCGGCGTCGGCCAGCTGGGCCACGTCGCCCGGTGTCAGCTCGAGGTCGTGCGGCTCGGCACCGGGCTTGGTCAGGTTGTGGACGGCGACGGCGTCGCCGGCGATCCGCTCGGTGACGAACTGCAGCGGATAGAACGACGTCACGACCTGGGGACGGTCTCCACCGGGGCCGGACGCACTCGCCGGGCCGCCCGACGGCGCGCAGCCGGCCAGCGTCACCGCGGCGACGACGGCCGCCATGAGCACCGCCCAGACTGGCATGAAAACCATTCTCATAATGCCGGCAGCCTAACCGACGTGGGAATGGTTCTCAACTGCGTGGTCGGCGCCTCCGCCACGCTTCCGCCATGGCAACGGACTTGATCGATGTCGTGGCCAATGGGGACGTGCACCCCTACCCTGGTCGCGCATCGGGAGGAGAACCCATATGACCCAGGCACCCCCGCCACCCTCGGACCCCAACGACCCGCTCGGCTCACCGGCCGGCGGCTCAGCGCCGCCCCCGCCCCCGCCGCCCCCGCCGCCCCCGCCAGCACCGTCGGCACCGTCGGCACCGGGCGGATATCCGCCGCCG